>JAJYJD010000226.1 GCA_021789755.1 Bacteroidota bacterium | reverse complement strand
GCTTCGTGATGAACTCGAACGCCGCATCCATCTTCTCCATCGCCCGGCCGATCGGATCTTCATGTTTCAGCCACGGGAGCTCTCGCGTGCTCGGTCCGAACGGGTCTGCGCCGCTCTCGCCGAACGAATGCCAGTACGCAACCGCGAAGCGGAAATGATCCTGCATCTTTTTCCCGGCGACGACCTTCTCCGGGTCGTAATACTTGAACGCCAGCGGATTCTTCGACTCCTTGCCTTCGAAGTTTATCTTCCCGATTCCGGGAAAAAACTCTTTCGCTCCAACAGTAACTTTGAGTGCCATTTCAATCAACCTCTAGATTTTAGTTTTGAGTTCAGTAAACTCAACCAATCCGAATATCCGGAAAGATAGGCGCCGGCATTTTTCGTGTCCGGCTCGACGGTTGCGATCTTCTTTAAATTCGTGAACGCCTCCTTGACATCCCTATAAATTCCCGCACCGACTGCCGCCGCCCTTGCGGCGCCCACTGAGCCATCCGTATCGTACATGTTGATCGTCGCGCCGGAGAGCGTGGCCAGCGTCTTCGTGAACACCGGACTCAGGAACATGTTTGCATGTCCCGCGTTGATCTCCGCCGCGTTCATCTCGAGTTGTTCCATGATGTCGATGCCGTACTTGAACGAGAATGCGACTCCTTCGACGATCGCACGCACCGTCTCGGCGAGCCCGTGAATATTGAAGTTCAGGTGCTCCAGCGACGCGCCGGGATCCTTGTTTACCAGCATTCTCTCCGCGCCGTTTCCGAAATTGATGAAGCGAAGTCCCTTTGATCCGACCGGCGCTTCTTCCGTTAAACCGTTTAACTCCAAATACGAAATCGAATTTCCCGTAAGCTTCCTGATCCAGCTGTAGGCGATTCCCGTCCCGTTGATGCAGAGGAGGATTCCGAAACGGTTTTTCTTTTTCGAATGGTTCACGTGGGCGAAAGTATTCACGCGTGTTTTCGGATCGTACTTGATGGCCTTGCTTATTCCGTAAACGACTCCGGATGTGCCTGCTGTCGACGCGACTTGTCCGGGTTCGAGGACGTTGAGAGAGAACGCGTTGTTCGGCTGGTCGCCGGCGCGGTATGTGACTTTGGTGCCGGCTTTGAGCCCGAGCTCCGACGCCGCCGTCGCCGTGAGCTCACCCTGGTCACCGAATGTCGGGACGAGTTCAGAGACAAGGCTCCGGTCGATCTTGTACTGGCCGAGGACGGTTTCCGAAATCGAGTTGGAGACGAAGTCCCAGAGGATCCCTTCCGATAGTCCGGACATAGTGGTACAAGTTTCGCCGGTCATCTTCATCGCGATGAAGTCGCCGGGAAGCATGAACTTGTCGATCTTCGCGTAGAGCTTCGGTTCTTTTTCCTTTACCCATCTCAGCTTTGAAGCTGTGAAGTTGCCCGGCGAGTTCAGCATCCTCCTAAGACATTTCCTGTGGCCGATTGCGTCGAACGCTTTTTCTCCGATAGCCACCGCTCTGCTGTCGCACCAGATTATCGACGGCCTGAGCGGTTTTTGTTCCTTGTCGACGACGACGAGGCCGTGCATTTGATATGAGATTCCGATCGCCTTGATGTCGGAAGGACTCACGGATGATTTCGAGAGGACTTCGCGCGTCGCGTTCTTCACTGCGTCCCACCACATTTCGGGATCCTGTTCCGCCCAGCCGGCCTTCGCCGCGATCATCGGCATCTCGGTTTGCGGATATGTGCTTTGTGCGACGGCGACGCCTCTTTCGGTATCATAGAGCGCCGCTTTGATAGATGAACTTCCTACGTCAAATCCGAGTGTAAACATTCACAACCTTCCCATGGAGTTTTGCGGTCTGTTTTCAATAAGTTAAGAAAAAAAACTCAAGAATTGTGCAATAAATTTGAAAATTTGAACCGGTTTTTCTATTCGGCGAATTTTCGATGCCCGCCGACCGAATGAGACCTCAAAGGCAAGTCTATCACAGCCACAAACGAACAAGAAACCTCTGGGTTCATATCTAAGATAGGGGTCGCTCTATTTAGAGGGCTCATAAGAACAAGCCCGATGATAGCGTACGGTTCGAAGGACACCTCGATATATCTCATATAAAGACGCGGTCTTTCGGACGCTGACAAATCTCGGAAGAATTATTCACTCTTCGATGACAACCTATCTCGCGCGCGAGAATACATTGCTCCCACGATTAGATTCAAATGAAAGGCAAATACGCCGTGAAATATCGAAATTTAAAAAGACCGATCATACTTTTATGGCTCGTGATGCCGGCAATCTGCGGATTTTTCTTCGGCGGATGCTTCACGCTCATCGGGATCGGCATCGGAATGACAGCCGACCGCGACTCGGAAAAAGATTCCCACACGGAATTGACCGCTCTCGAACCGGGAACAGAATTGGTCGTGACTATGAACGATTCGAGTGTCGTGATTGGGCGGTTCCGTCAGAAGACAAGTGTAGATCCCCCGGTGTACCACATGAAATATGATACCGCTCGACTGGAGATATCCACGACCTTCCGGATGCCGGCGCTTTATGCGACAGAGACATTGACAGATCATGTCGGGAACAAAATAACCGGAGATCTTCTCGGGTTCGACATTCTCGATGATCGCGCTCCCGTCATCATGTTGCACCATGCCGATGACGACAATCCCTACCTCGTCAGACTCGCGCTCCTTGAAAGCATCGAGGATTCAAGCGGCTCGCGAGTCGATCCACGGGAAATTCTTCGCCTCATCAAAGAGAACAAAATCCCGGTCGAAACAGATGCGATGATCGTGGAAAGGGACAATACGCAAATCAGAATTGATCCGCGTGATGTGAGCAGTATCCGAGCAAGAAAGCCTCAGGGAGCATGGCTTCTGGGGGCTTGCGTTGGAGCTGTGGTCGACGTCGGATTGATCGTCCTGATGATCGACTCCTTCCGCAGTAATTTCAGCCCGTCGATCCGGTGGGAGTGACACTGACCGCAGACCGTCTGCCGTGAAGATTTATAGAACCGGCTTTCTAGAGAAAGGTATGAAGGAAAATGGAACACTTCGAAAGAAACAAGAATATTGTATTGTTCGCCGCGGCTTTATTTGCTCTTTCCTGCAACGCCGTGCTGTTCAGTGGTTGCACCCTGCTGGGGGTGGGTACCGGTTTGGTGGTCGATTATCGTCCTCCCAGGGAGATAAAGTCATCGGCCGTCGACACGGTGACGCCGGGTACCCGGATGGTCATCGTGCTAGCGGATCATGAGAGAATGGTTGGCCGATTCGTCGGAACAGACTGTACATTCCCCCCTCACTACGTTGAAGCATACGACAGTGCCCGTCGACTGATCGGTACCATGCAGTTGCCCGCCTTCGGGGACAGCGTAAAAGTATTCGATGTTTCGGGAACAGAGTACTCCGGTGAGTTTACCGGCTTCAGCAGGTCACAATTTTCTCTGCCGAGTTTCGGCCTTGACGATCCGTTACCATTCGTCTTTTTCAAGGAAAGAAGTCCGACCGGATCGGCATTGCAGACCGTTGTGGCGGTCAGACTGATAGAGAACATGAATGGAAACAAGATTGACCGCCAACGGATTTCCGCTCTCCTCGAAGATCACGCGTTTCCGACGCCGGCGAAATGGATAACGATCGCCGGCGATCAAACAATCGGTCACGTTAGCTTCCAGGACGTAACAGATTTCAGAATAGACGAAGCCGACGTCAAGTCACACAACGGCTGGTGGATTGGGGGGATGATTGGAGTCGTGTTCGATGCGGTGATTTTCCTCATTATCATACCATATGCGATGGAGCACCCTTGAATTCTCCGGCCGAATACTGTGAATCTGCCGGAAGTCTTTTGAAGCAGAATTTGAGCTCCCGTCGAAGCAGACCCACATACCATCTCATCTCCATGAATTGACACCCGCACCATCTCCGATGACCGGGAACGCAGAGATCCTCAGCCTCGCGCATCCCATCGGCACGAGGGTAACCTTCTCGACAGGCTCATCCGATTTCACCGGACTCTCCTGCAGCGACCCGACCATACCGTTGCTCTCCAGTTTCCACTGAGGTATGAGTCTTCCATCGGCCGTCAACTCAATCGGTGCGGTGTCCAGGTCAAACGGCTGTTTCGCCAGAGGACCTGGTTTCTCGACGACTTGGAATGACCGTGATGGATCCTTGACATCGACAACAAGTCCGTAATTCCATTTCGTAGTGGGAAACACCTCGTAAGCCGGCCACTTCTCGGTCCCGCCGTACTTCACCCATTTCTCTCCAATCTTCAGCGAGTACGCCAGCGGACCGCGCATAACGGATACGGAGTTCATATCTTTCGTCCAGACCTTCACAGATATTTGCATCGGAAGGGTAAGTGTAACGACGTCGCCGTTTTTCCATTCCCTTTCGAGTGAGACCCATGTGTCGGGACCCGCCGCGGCTTCAACCGAATTGCCGTTTATTTTCACATCCGCGTGCTTGCACCAGCCGGGAATTCGAAGCATCAGCGGGAATCTTGCGGGAGAAGGCGCAGAAATTTTGAATTCAATCGCTCCTCTGAAAGGATAATCTGTCGACTCGGCTATTCGCACCTGTGTTCCCTCTCCGACCTTCAATTCGACACTGCTCGGTGCGTAGAGGACCGCCGCGACGCCATTGTTCGCTGTTGCCATCCAGAGGTTCTCCGCGAAATAGGGCCAGCCGAACGCGACGTTGTGCTGGCAGCATCTGTAATCCCACGGGTCGTACGAGAACATGTCTCCATCGTTCTCGATCATCGGCGCCTTGTTGGCCGTGTCGAGCTGCACCTGGTTCGGGGCGGTGAAGTAATGGAGCCCCTTAAGGTCGGGAGTCATAGAAGCGGGAAGAGAATTGAAAGCGACAGTCTCGCAGCGGTCAGCCCAGATCGGCTTTCCCGTGATACGTGTCAGCATTTCCGTGCTGTGCATCATCTCGACCATCGTGCATGTTTCCGTAGCCTGCCTCGCGCCGGTGTAACCTACGCGACAATCTTCGTCGGCGCCGTAGAGACCTCCCGGTACCTGGCCGTATATATCGATCACCGAATCGTAATCGTCGATAGTAGACCGGAGGTAACGACGATCATTCGTTATCTGGTAATACTCTGCCGGCTCCCTGAATCCTTCGGCGAGATTCACGCCGTGCCATGTCGGGATCCCTCCCTCCCAATCGGCGGTCCTCTCGTGGTTAACTCTTGCGACATCAAGAAGCCACTTCTCGCCGGTTTCATTATATAGCCAGATGATGTGTTCCAGGTTGTCGCCGCCGCGCCACTTCTGCCAGCTCCCCGGAAGTATGTTCGCGAGAGGCTGACGGCTCATCCATCTGAAATAACGCAGCATGAACGGGATGACGCGCTTATCGCCCGTCGCCTCGTAATAACTTCTCATCACGAAAAGCATCAGCATGTTCGGCCAGATGTCGTGATTGGTCAAGTTGACTCTCGGTCCGAACCATCCGCTCGAATCCTGGCTCGCGAGCGTCGAGTCGATCCACCTTTTTGACTCGTCGATTATTCTCTTGTTGTGCAAAATATAACCGAGGTCCGTGTACCCACGCAGCCAGTAAGGGAGTTCTTCCCAGCCGTAGTCTCCCTCTCCCTCGCTGTTCGCCCACGCGCTCACCTTTATGTTGCACCATTTGCTAATTTCGTCGAGATGTCCGGTGAACCCGTCCGCCATGCAATCAAGCTGAGTCTTCAACCAGCCTTCCGGTTGGATCGCGCCTATCGGGAGTTTATAAAGCGGGCTTGGGATAAGAGGTTGCCTGTTTCCTTTGTAGAATGTATTGGAGGACGAGACAGACGGCACTTTCAGTACCTTCACCCTCACTTCGTCGCCGCTCGACGGCTTTTGTCCCGCCATGAGGAGATGGACAGAAAGGGAGATGAGTGTGGACAGCGTGACCAGGTAGTTCCGGTATTTCATAAGCGGACTCCTTATTGAATATTTCCAGCG
>JAJYJD010000225.1 GCA_021789755.1 Bacteroidota bacterium | reverse complement strand
CCGATCTGCCGATGATTGTTCTTCGCCGGCAGCCGCGATCTGGTTGATCATCCCGACGACGCCGTTGACCGACGCGATAATTTCGGCAAGAGATTCGGCTGCCTTGTCGGCGAGTTTCATGCCGTTCTCCGCCTCTGTATTTCCTTCCGTCATGGCCAGAACGACCTGGGCTGTCTCCTGCTGGATGCGCTTGATCATCCCGGCAATCTCCTTTGTGGCGGAAGTGGTTCGTTCGGCGAGTTTACGGACTTCGTCGGCAACGACTGCGAATCCACGACCCTGTTCGCCGGCCCTTGCGGCTTCTATAGCGGCGTTCAGGGCCAGCAGGTTTGTCTGGTCGGCGATGTCATCGATCACCTGTATGATCTCACCGATCTGGGCGCTTGACTTCCCGAGCGTATCTACAATCTCGGCGGACTTTTTCACGAGCACCGCGATCCTGGTCATTCCTTCTATGGTTTCCTGGAAGACTTTCTCGCCCGTGTTCGCGAGATTCGAGGCCTTCTTAGCCATTTCCGCCGCCTCGTTGGCGTTTTTCGACGATTCGATCACGGTCTTAGACATCTGCTCGACGGCGGTCGCAACCTCACGTGTCTGATTTGCCTGCTCCCCGGCACCTGTCGACATCTCCTCGGCCGCGGAGGAAATCTGGGTGGACGCCTCTGCGAGTGAATTGCCGGCGGCGTGAACTTCCCCGATGAGTGAATTGAGATCGCGTATCATCTGGTTTATCTTACCGATCAGGGCCGCGACCTCGTCGCTCTTCTCTACTTCAAGTTCTCCCGTGAGGTCGCCTTTTGTGACGGCCTCTATCACTTCGGAGATTTTTCCAAACTGTTTCCTCAGGTAGGACTGTTGTTCCTCGGATTCTTGCTGCATTCTTTCGGCAAGCTTCCTGGCATCCTCAGCCTGCTCGGTCCTCAGATTGACTTCATCGAGGGCGTGTTTGCTGTTCTCTATCATTATGTTGAAAGCGACGGCAAGTTCTCCGATCTCGTCTCCCTGTTGCAAGTCCACCCGGGCCTCGAAGTCTCCGCCTGCGAGCTTCTGGGCGGACTGTTTAAGCAAGTCCACCGGCTTAATTATCGTCTTCCTCAGAAGGAACATAGCGACAAGACCGAAGAACGAAAAGAGCACGAGAGTTAGAATCGCTATCAAAAGACCGGTAGTCTTCTCTGTCTGGAATGATTCCGATGATATTGCGATGGATACATAACCGAGCAGCTGATGCGTCGCTTGATTATTGACCTGCATGGTAGATACAACGACCGGGATTCCTGAATATGTATTTGACGAGACGACGGATCCTGCGATCGACGCGGGATTCCGCTGGCCCCAGTCCAGGGAATTGAAATTCAGCTGCGCGAGTATCCTGCCGCTCTGGTCGTAGAAAGCACCGGCCTTGGCGTCTCCCGTGCCCACAAGGTTCTTAAGTCCTTCCGAAAGGCCTGACGAGTCTCCCATCAGCAGCGCGTATTGAGACTGGGCTCCGACTGCCTGTGCAAGGAGATCTGCCTTATCGTTGAGCTGCCGTTCGGAGACGCCCAACGAGTACCGGGAGTATATGAATACCAAAGTCCAGGCAAAAAGTGTAAAACCGATTAGGAGAATCGAGAATTTACTTCTCAGCTTCATGTTGGCGATTCGCTGGTTTGTGTTCATTTCAGATCCTTAATTTGTGGCCAGGACTTGTGTGAACGATGCGTCGCTTTCGGGCACCTTCAATCCGAGTGCGTTCAAAGTCTTCTGGTTTACATACAGCTTGGTGCTCCCGCCCTCGGAGACGACGGCAGCACATGCGCCGGCTGAAACCCAATCCTGATCCGGTGCAAAGAGGGGTATGCCGTGCAAGGCCGAGTTCTTTATCAGAAAGCTCTGTGCCGTTGAATTGGCGAGAACATCCGCATTTCTGATTATCCACAGAGCCTCGACATGGTAACTGTCGGTTAAATCTCTGAACTGCGCTGCCACATCTGGAAGTGACTCGACATCTGCGATAACAATCTTTACGCGGAGCGAACCTGAGGCTCTCTTTATCTGGTCCATTATTGCAGAACTGCTCTCGTCCGATTCTTTCCAGATCAGGCCGACGGATTTTATGTTCGGTACGAGCTGCTTGATCATATATATCGCTTGAAGCGGTGTGACATTCGACTCGAGCGCCTCCGGGGAACCGAAGAGCACCGCCATGGTGACAAGCACGACCGATAATTGGAAAGCCAGTTTCCTAAACAAGCACATCTTTTAGTACCTCAGTTTTCTGGTAAAATCTTTTCGCCGTGACGCTCGCCATGCCGGAGGTGACGGCCAATTCCATCGTGGTGAACTCTACCGTTCCCGGGGACCATGTAAGAAGCGGGATTATTCGCGGATATTATGACCGAACCGATCTTCAACATCGTTGCGATCTCAGCAGCTTCGAGCGAATCCGTAGAAGCTAAGACTACGCAATTGTCCTGCGACAGGTGGTCGACCCGCGCACTCGTGAGCTCAGCATCGTGTCCGTGAATTAACAGTGTTTTCATAAATCGCTTCGGGTAACAAAAGACAATTGATGTGCCATACCATTATTTCGGAATTCAGTTCGTTTTCAACATCATTTCCCTTTACCCTTGAAGCATGAGAAGAATATTAGCCACTGGTCTGAACAATAGTCACCACTCTCTATTGGTGGGCCAGGCACATTCATGTATATGAAATTACCCTTTATGTTCGGTGTTAACTGCCGAAAACGAATTCCAGCCTCGGGCTGCAGCATTTATCAGGACTGATCTTTGGCGAATAATGAACAAGTGTGGAGAATATTGAGCATCGACGTTATATCCATCGCTCATTTCCGCTCGCATTGATGCTTGAATGTCGGCACAGACGTTGAACCCGGTGCGGTGAGTACACAGGAGTGTTGTAACGATGAGACTTATGTCGGTTCTTGCCGTGATGACAGTTGCCTCGACTGTCGCGCCACTGATAAGCAGGCTTGAGCGCTCTCAAGTCATAGAGGAAGAGGTTGCTGACGACACGATCAAATATTTGGAAGCGTGAGCATGATGATGGATTTGTTTGACATGATCAGGGTTTCTCTGCTCGAGAAGGAGTCGGTTCTTTTCGCGAGGAGGAATAAGGCGATTGCGAACAATATCACGGATATATCGACCCTGAGCGGTAAACAGGTCGGTGTCAGCCTCAGGACCGAACTTTCGAGCGCTGATTTCTCGCCGAGACAAGTCCAAGACATCTGCAAGAAATCCAATAGCTTGAAACCCAACAGGCCTCTTATTACCAGGATAGAAAAAGCTCTTTCACCGGCAATGTCCCACGGTCTTGCCCGACGGTCGAGGCTCACGTTCCATTTCATGACCGGCGGGCAGAGCGTTCCCGGTGATACTGCATCGGTATCCGGACACAAACACGCGAATATAGTCTACGAAGCCGGGGCCGAAGAGCATGCTTGATCAGGCGGTGAAATTGAGCGAGGTGGTAGACGCCCAGACTGCCGCCACAACACTCGGAACCCAGCCGCACAAGATTACCGTGATCAGCGGAAAGGGCGGTGTGGGGAAAAGTAATATTACCCTGAATCTGGGACTTGCACTGGCGCGTGATGGCGCCCGCGTCCTCCTTGTGGACGGCAGCGTCAATCTTTCCAACCTCGATATTCTCTCGGGTGTGTCGCCCTGTCACAGGCTGTTCGATGTCATCGATGGCAATGTCAAGTTGAAGGATGCCGTCGCTGAAATCTCGGGAAATGTATTCCTGCTGGCGGGCTCGTCAGACGGTCAGCTGAAAAGACTTACCTCCGGCGATGCAGCTACACTCTTCAGGGAGGTGAAGTTGATGGAGCCGGCGCTCCATTACCTGGTTATCGACACGGCTGGCGGAATAGTTCAGGATTCCATCTCGCTTGCTCTCCTTTCTGACGAGGTGCTCGTCGTCTCCACCCCGGAACCCACGGCAGTCATGGACGCCTACGTGCTGGTCAAGGCTATCAAAAGGATAAACTCCAACGCAGACCTTAAGCTCCTTATCAACAGAGCCAGGGACGCTGCCGACGCTGAAGAGGTCAAATCGAAGTTCGATATGGTGTGCGGACATTTCCTGAATTTGAAGATTGAATACGCCGGGTTCATTCCGTGGGATGTCTCTGTCGAAAGAGCGGTGAGCATCCAGAGGCCGCTCCTCCGGGAATTCCCGGGATCACCTTCGTCGAAGGCATTGACACTAATCGCCGACCGGATATTGTCCGGCGGATCTTTTGGAAAGAAGAAGTGATGGACCTGCCGGGAATGAAAATACCGATCCCGGTTTTCCTTCCGGGAGTGATTTCCTTCCGTTCGTGCGGTTTCGGCCCGGCGGACGCGGCAATAAAATCGTCCGCCCCCGGCTTCTGTGGCTCCCCTGTAACGCTTCTTCCAACGATGGGGCCGATGCTTTTCCTGACCCTCCAGGCGAACAGATCTGAAATTATGATAATCTTCGCGGCCGACGAGAGCGGCCGGAACTCATCGCCGCAGGAGAAGAAAGCAGAGATGCAGTCATGACCAATCAGGAACTATGGGACAAATATTCGAAGCGCAGGTCGATAGCCGTGAAGAAAGAGCTCGTTCTTGCTTACATGGGCCTTGTTAAGTTCGCCGCGCGGGTGATTATCCTTCCGCAAAAGTGCGTGTTCAACGGCGACGACCTTGTAAGTATCGGTATCATAGGACTGGTCGAGGCCATCGATAGGTTCGACCCGTACAGAGGGGTGAAATTCGAGACGTTCGCTTCCCAAAGAATTCGCGGAGTCATGCTGGACGAAATAAGGAAGGTAGACTGGCTGCCGAGGTCGGTACGTGATAAGTACAAGAAAGCTTCGAAAGCTCTGAACGAGCTCGATATGAACAGCGTCAACGGTGACAAGTACGCACGCGCGATCAACATGAGCATAAGCGAGTTCGAACAAATCAAAGGATATCTTGCAAACTCCGAAGCTGTCTCCCTGACGAAAGCCATCGGTGAAGAAATGACTCTGGAAGATGTCATCGGCAGCGACAGCGTAGTTATCGAGCAGTTCGAGGACACGGAAATGAAGGAGGAGCTTGTGAAAAGCCTGAAGAAGCTTCCTGAAAGGGAACGGATGGTCCTGACTCTCTACTACTACGAGGAGCTTACGTTCAAGGAGATCGGAAGAACTCTCGGCATAAGCGAGTCAAGGGTGTCCCAGATACATTCCGCGGTTATATCCAGGCTAAAGGAGTCATTCCAAAAGGTTGTTCAAATATGACGGCGGTCGGACAACTGACTGATGGGTTGGTATCTATAAGAGACATGCCTGCATTTCCAGAGACCGCACTCGAGGTGATTCGCCTTACGGGCAATTCCGACAGCAGTGCAGCGGAGCTGGCAAGGATAATTTCAAAAGACCCGGCCTTGGCCACGAAGATACTCCGACTCGCGAATTCGCCATATTACGGGTTTGCAGGGAAGATCTCTACTGTCGAGCGGGCGATAGCCGAACTCGGATTCGAGACTCTTAAAGAGACTGCACTTTCTCTAGCTCTGGAAGACCTTTTCAGGGGAAACGTTACGGGGAACTTCGATCCGACAAAGTTCTGGAAGCACTCGATCGATGCGGCATCGGCAGGCCGCTCTCTCGCTAGAGAGATACGGTACAAGCTTCCCGGCGAGGCATACGCCGCCGGCCTCCTCCACGACATGGGAACACTTGTTCTCTACAGGTATTTCCAGGAAGACTTCGATGAGATCAACAGGCTCGTCGATGAGGAAAACATGCAACCCTCGCAGGCGGAGGTCGTGGTCACCGGCACGACGCACGGTGAGATCGGAGCGTGGCTCGCATCTAAATGGAGATTCCCCTCTTATCTTGTCGAGGCTATCCAGTTTCACCCAACTCCTTGGTATGCCGAGGTCAATCCCGAATTAACCGCGATAACTCACGTTGCTAGTGTCATGGCTTCGTCCA
>JAJYJD010000224.1 GCA_021789755.1 Bacteroidota bacterium | reverse complement strand
CATCGTATTTAATCACTTCCATCCGTATAAAGCCCTTTTCGAAATCGGAGTGTATCCGGGCGGAAGCGCGGGGAGCGGGGGTGTTTGCTGCAACCGTCCACGCGTGAACTTCCTTAGGACCCGCCGTGAAGAAAGTAACCAGGTCCAGGAGAGAGTATCCTTCCCTGATGACCCGCTCGAGTCCCGACTCGGTTAAGCCCAAATCCGAAAGGAAAGCCGTTCTTTCATCGACCGCGAGCTGGGAAAGCTCTGCCTCGATTTTCCCCGAAACCATTACGACTCTCGCTCCCTCGCGGGAGGCGATTTCCTTTACCGCCTCGACGTATTTATTACCGGTCTTCACATGGGCTTCGTCGACGTTCGCGATGTACATGACCGGTTTGTCGGTGAGGAGATGGAGCTGTCTTACATACTCGCGATGCAGCTCATCCTCATAGGTCATATATTTCGCGAGTCTTCCCGAATTGAGATGTTCGTTCAGCCGCACGTAGACGTCGTATTCTTCCTTGATTTTCTTATCGCCTGACCTTGCTCTGCCTTCGGTTTCCTTGATCTTGCGCTGCAAGGTTTCGAGGTCTTTGATTATAAGCTCCGTCTCCACGACCTCGATATCGCTTTTCGGGTCGACAGTTCCGTCGACGTGGACGACGTTCGGATCGTCGAAGCATCTTACGACATGAGCCACGGCGTCGACCTCGCGTATGTGTCCCAGGAACTGGTTGCCGAGTCCTTCGCCTTTACTGGCGCCCCTGACAAGACCGGCGATATCGACGAACTCGATTATAGTCGGTATGATCTTCTGAGTGGCGTAAAGTGCCGCCAGTTTATCGAGCCGGTTGTCCGGCACCGGTACGATGCCGACGTTTGGTTCGATTGTGCAGAAGGGGTAATTCTCCGCTGCGCTGCCCGCTGCCGTCAGCGCATTGAATATTGTCGATTTGCCTACGTTCGGCAAACCTATGATACCGCAATTGAAACCCACTCTTCAATTCACCGATGTTTTATGACCGAACTGCAATTGGCTATGAGATCCTGAATTCTAATTTCGAAACTCTAAACACATCCGAATGATCGAACCATAAAGCTCGAAACCCCTTGCGGTTTCGTCAGTTTTGCTCATTTTGGTTTTGCCATCGTTTGGAATTTAGGACTTAGAGTTTAGAATTTCTTCCTGTGCGGGTTGTATTTGAAAAATCGGTAGCGATATTGAACAGACGAGACAGGCAGGGAAGTGAAATGCCTTGGGTCAATACCTGGGCCGGAAATTGTCAGCATCCAGGTCATCGTCTTCGTCGAGGCCGAGGTCATCCAGATTTTCGATGTCTTCCAGCCTGACGGTCTCGCCGTCGACGTCGGTGTCCGTGAGGAAGTCCGATTTGAAACCCAATTCCTTCAGGCGCTTCGCCAGCGGGTCGAGGTATGCGCGCGGCGACTTGGCCGAAACTGCTTTCTTGACCTGGGCCAGGACCTGCTTCACAATTTCGATCAGCTCGCCGTCGCTCACCTGAAGCTCAAGCTCCTCGACTGCGGCGGCAATCCTGTTGACTATGTTTATGTGCATCATATCGGATTCGTCGTCCGACCCCTCTTTCAGCTTCTCTGCGTATACGTCGAATGTGTTGTCCTTGATGACTTTCACGAAGCTCGTGAGTGAATCGACGACGTAGGAATCTTTCAGCTTGTCGCCCTGACCTTCGAATATTTTGTCGACTTCGTAAATGCCGACCTCGATCTCGAACGACAACTGACGCTTGTCAATTCCTTTGTGAGTCTCCTTTTCGTGTATATGTTTCCGCGGCACCTGCTGGGACTCTTTTTCTTTCGATCGTTTTGGAGAACGCTTCTTTTCGTGCTTCATACGCCTAAAAATTCAAAAAGAAACAACAAAAAGCAAACTATCAATTCGGCTCAAGGTTGTCGGAGGCGACTTGTGTTTTGATCGACGGAACTCTGAACGCGAGGACCAGAGCCGCAAGCAGTATTATGCTTCCGGTGTAAAAGGGCCAGGCGATTCCGACCGTACCGATCATGAATCCTCCCCAGAAAGGTCCGAGGACTCTTGCGAGGCTGGTGAACGATGACGAGACTCCGAGCACACTTCCGTGTTGTCCTTCTTCAGAATGTTTTGTCAGCAGGCTTGTCAGCGACGGTGTGACAAGCGCGCTCCCCGCGGCAAGGATGGCAATTAGCACGATCAGGGGACTCAAAGTCTCTATCAACGGGACAAAAGTAAGACCGATCAGCAGAAGGGCCACTCCGGCTATCATCAGCCGTTTTTCGCCGAACTTCTTCACCAGCCTCCCGGTAGCACCTCCCTGTATCACTATTCCGATAAGGCCGATAAATGCGAAGAGGTATCCGTTGGCTTCCGCGCCGTAATTGAAGACTTCTCCCGTGAAAAGAGGAAAAGCGACATAGAGATTGGAGAAGGCAACCGTATAGAAGAAGTAAACCATTACGAGGTAGGCGATGGCCGGTTTTCTGAGTGCCTCTCGTATCACGGAGATATTGAAAAAGCTTACCCTCCGGACCTGATGCGATTTTTCTTTCATGGATTCGGGGAGGAGGAAGTACGCAAAGATAAAGTTGACGAGAGAGAGCCCCGATGCCAGGAAGCCGGGGGCGCCGTAGCTGATTTTGCTCATCACTCCGCCGATGAATGGCCCGAGCATGAAACCTACTCCGAATGCGGCGCCGATCAGTCCCATGTATTTTGCCCTTTCCTCAAACGATGTCGAGTCCGCGATGTACGCGTTTGCTGTCGAGATATTTGCTCCCATGAAGCCTGCCAGCATCCGTGAAATGAAGAGGACCGTCAGCGAGCCGGCAAGTCCGAAAATAAAGTAGGAGATGAATGATCCGAACACGCTCATGAGAATGATGGGCCGCCTGCCGATCTTATCGGAAAATCGTCCCCAGAAGGGCACAAACAGGAACTGCATGAACGAATACGATGCGGTCAGCAGGCCGATGACTGTCGGTGTCGCCCCGAAATGCTCGGCGTAAAAAGGGAGGAGCGGGATGATGATGCCGAATCCCACCAGGTCGATGAACACTGTGAGTAACACTATATATACGGGGGTGCGCTTCATCGCCGGCTATCCTAGAACCTCTCCCGGCTTCAGCGCCATGATTTTTGTCTTGACGGATTTTGGCAGCAATTTCTTCAGGGCTTCTGGGCTTCCGCTCAGCGCCGGGAATGTTCCATAGTGCATCGGGATGACCATCTTCGGCTTCATGAGCTTAACCGCTTCCGCAGCCTCGCGCGGGCTCATCGTGTAGAACCCGCCGATGCACATCATAACGACCTCCGGTTTGTAGAGCCGAGCAATCGTTTTCATGTCCGTGAAGAGCCCGGTATCGCCGGTGTTGTAGAGAGTGTAGCCGTCCTCCAGTTTAATAATGAATCCGGCAGCGGTGCCGCCTTCCACCATTTTTTCTCCGTCGGAAATGCCGCTGCTGTGGATGGCGGGTACCATCGTAAGTGTCATGCCGAAGATTTCGAACGAGCCTGAAGCATTCATCCCTATTACGTTATCGTCCGGCAGCCCCTTGCTTTTCAGGTAGACCGAAATCTCGAAGTTGCTGATGACTTTCGAGTTGAACTGCGATGCAAGTTCCAGAGTGTTGCCGACGTGGTCGAAGTGTCCGTGAGTCAGCAGGATGAGGTCGGCTTTGTCGGTCAGCTTCGCGTCCGCGGGCGCTACCGGATTTTCGAGCCAGGGATCTATGTAAACGATTTTTCCACCGGGTGTTTTGACCCTGAAGGCAGCGTGTCCGAGCCACCTGATTTCAAGTCCGTTCTTGAATACGCGCGTTTTCCCAGGTTTTGTCTTCATAACGTCCTCCCATTTTTAGGCCGTCCGTGCAGCGGGCAGGCCCCGGTTCTTTTAGAGATTCTCGATTATGGCATCTGCCATCTCGTCGGTAGTGACGAAATGGTCCGGGTTGATATCTTTGGTAACCTTGTTGCCGGTTTTGATAACGGCGGCCACGGCTACCTCGATGCGCCGTGCGGCATCGGTTTCACCGAGATGTTCCAGCATCATTGCCGACGCGAGTATGATTGCCGCCGGATTGGCTATTTTCTTTCCGGCGATGTCCGGGGCACTTCCATGTACGGCCTCGAATATAGCAGTGTTGTAGCCGAGGTTCGCACCCGGCGCAATTCCGAGCCCTCCTACGAGCCCCGAGGCGAGGTCGGAAAGTATATCCCCGAATAGATTCGTAGTTACGATTACGTCGAACTGGTACGGGTTAATCACCATCTGCATCGCCATGTTGTCGATGATCTTGTCGTTCATCTCGATGTCGGGGTACTCCTTCGACATATTTCTCGCCACGTCCAGGAAAAGGCCGCTCGTGTATTTCAGTATGTTGGCTTTGTGGACAACGGTCACCTTCTTCCTGCCGTGACTCCTGGCATACTCGAACGCGAAGCGAATTATCCGCTCTGAACCGGTACGAGTCACAATACCGATTGTCTCAGCGGCGCTCCTCTTCGCGTCCACGTAGTGTTCGATCCCGCTGTAAAACTCTTCCGTGTTCTCGCGAACGATGACCAAATCGATGTTCTGGTAACGCGACCTGATCCCGTCGAAAGATTTTGCCGGACGGAGGTTCGAATAAAGCTCAAACTCCTTTCTCAGCGCGACGTTGACGCTTCGAAAGCCCGTGCCGATGGGCGTGGTCAGCGGCCCCTTCAGCGCGACTTTGTTCTTAGCGATGGAATCGATGACCGCCTGGGGCAGCGGATCTTTGTATTTCTCTATCGCGTTCAATCCCGCTTCCTGGACGTCCCAGTCTATCTTGACGCCTGTGGCTTCAATTACACGGATTGCCGCACTGCTTATCTCCTGGCCGATTCCGTCCCCTGGGATGAGAGTGATTGCGTAAGGCATGTTCTCCTGGTGAATGTCGATAAAAAAATATATTGTGGTGCCCTGAAAATCAAACTATGGGTCGGTAGGTAACTCACCTGCCAATCATCATAGCATAAGAGTATTTGGGCTATAAAAGTTTCATTATATCGCCTGGAGGCTGCTCCGCAGAAAATATTGCACGCCGCAGAGACCTGGCCGATTACTTCCCATCCCGGCATCGGCCGGATGCCCCTGCATTTTTCACGATCGGGTTAAACATAGCCCGCGCGATACCCGGCTGCGTCAGGATCAACGTTGCATTTACCGGGATTTCTTTATGAGAAGATCTACTTTGCACACAATGAAGACCGGCAAATCTCAAGAATAGACCTAATCTCACGGATCGCAGGCAGGTCTGAGACCTGTCGGCGACTGTTCTGCCCGTTCGAGCGATACGGGTTCGTGATTCTTTCTATGACTTCTTTGACTGATGTGTGACGCATATTCGGTGGCTTTGCTATTTCTTCCGGTTCTGGTTAAATTTTGCAGTATTTCTCTCGAAAGAATCCCAGATTGGATTACACTAACTACTATCACATAATGCCTGACGGCACAACGAAACAGGTGAGTCCCTTCACCGGGACCGAAGTGTGGGCTGTGCCGGGGAGAAGCAGCAAGCCTGTCTCGACGGGGCAGACGATCCATCCGAAGAAGATTGAGACGAGGGAAAGGGAGGATTACTGCAGTTTCTGCGAGACCCGTTTCTTTGAAACCCCGCCGGAGAAGGCGCGGCTGGTCATGCAGGGAAACGGATACGGGAAAATAGAATACCTTGCTCCGGAGAAGTACGCGGAGACTCAGCCGCTGTTCAGGCGCGTCCCCAACCTTTTCGAGATAGTCACGCTCGACTACTGGAGAAAGAATTACGGCTATAAACTCACGTCTAGGCAGGTGCAGTGGCGCGAGAGTTATCTCGGCAACCCGGTAGGGCTGAAGCACATCATCGACATCATCAACTTCAAGATGAACCGTCTCGGCCGCTCGTTCGAAGAAATCGAGAGGGCACCGCTGGAAGAGAAGCTGCACCTGGCGGATTCCTTCTTCGGGGGGAGTCATGAGA
>JAJYJD010000223.1 GCA_021789755.1 Bacteroidota bacterium | reverse complement strand
ACAGTGAAGCGACGGAAGTCGTACCGGAATTCACTCGTACGAAAAGAGAGCATATCAGAATGAACAAGACAACCAAAACGCTCGTCGTTCTGATTGTGATTCTCGGAGGTATCTATGCAATTCAGCGGTTCACTTCGAAAACGTCGACTACTGACACCGTGAAACCGTTTGGTGGCATCGACACTTCGAGCATAAACAGGGTGGAAGTAAACCTGGGCAGGGAAATAGTGGTTGAGAAGATAGGAGGACGCTGGACAATAACTTCGCCGCTCAGGTTCCCGGCCGATCCCGGCCAGATGAGTTTGCTCCTGACCAGAATAGCGTCTAACCCTTCCGCTTCAGTGGTGGCAGACAATCCCCTGGACAGCACCACCTATGGTCTCGGTGCCGGCGCTGCATATGCGAGTTTCGGAATGTCGAACGGAAAGACCATAGCCATGAGAATCGGCGACCTGACACCGGATTTCAACGGGTGCTACGTCCAGCTTGCCGGCGAGGATAAAATATTGCAGTTGTCGACAAATTTGCGGACACTGATGGGTCAATCGCTCTCAAACTGGCGCGACAGGAAAGTATTCCATTTCGGAGTGTCTGGAATCGAGACGATCGATTTCGCTTTGGGTGATACGCTGTATCACTTTTCCCACTCGGACACTTCGTGGCAGGTAAACGGGATCGATGTTCCGGAAATGAAGGCCCGAGATATCGTCACGTCACTTCTCGGTACTTCCGCAATGGGATTTATCGATAGCACCGTGGTTCCATCTTCCGTCATTATCGACTATGGCATTACACTGACCGATAAGGAACATATCGCGGGACAGATCTTCAAGTCGGCTGAGTCCGAAGTCTCGTTTGGGCAACTATGTCTTTCGAACTCAGCCAACAATCAAATTTACACCGTAAGCTCAACGCTCCCCGCGACAATCCTGGAGGGGCTGAGGGAGCTGCAGGCAGTTTACCTGACTAAAGAAAGATCGTAAGCGGTCTTCTGGTTCATCGGGATGGTCATTTTCTGCTGTCCCGTTGACGCCATCGTCAGATCCTGTACAGAGGAACCGTCGATCTTTACGACTCTCCCATTCGTGTAATCGAACAGTGCTGTTCCTGAGATATTACCCGTTCCGCTTATTCCGAATTCAATCCCCTGGTAGGCCGTCGATCCCTTAAGCTTGACCTTTCCTGTGAAGTGGATCTTCACACATGGAATTCCCTCTATGGTTTCCTCGCTGACAAGCTTGTAATTTGAATTGGTCGTGACCATGATGCTACCTTCGCCGCCGCCGGTCGCCACCGTATCGGTCTTATTCTGCTTCCACGCCGATCCGACACTTACTTTGCCATCCGGCAGCCTGAAGAATAGACTCCCGAAATCTTTCATCTGTCCGGCCTGGGTTGCAGCAAATGACGTATCGAGCCAGATAGAAGACACTTCTTCACCGTTCGGTCGGACACGAGCCTGCTTGACTCTTCCCACGGCGGGAGATGAGGTCCGGCTGGTGTCGCCGTTCGGCAGCAGGGCAATATTCTCGCTCGAATCGATAGTGATATCGTAGACGAGTTCATTTCCGGACCTGGTCCCTTTCATCGAAATAGTCTGATCGGATGTTACCGAAACTTTTGCCTGCTGGCCCATCATGGATTCTGTGGTTTGCAAAGTGGTGTGCGCTTTGTAGTGCAGGGCAGAAGGACCGGTAGCCTTGTACTCAAGCTTGTACTGGGCGAATGCGCCGGTATTTATTACAAAGAAGATTGTAGCAAAGATTGCAGCTATTGTTTTCAATTGACCTCCATTTTGCTTTTTTTCGAATTGATTATCCAGCCGGAGCGCCGGGTCCGGCACCGTCTATGGCTTCGAGGATGAGCTCCGCTACGTCTTTAACTTGAACCGAAGGAGCCTCTTTAGCTTTCAGGCCGTCGGTAAGCATTGTCATGCAGAAAGGGCATGCCGAAGCAACGACGCCCGGTTCAGTAGACAGTGCCTCCTCGATCCTCTCGATATTAACTCTTTTTCCCGTCTTTTCCTCCATCCACATCCTTGCTCCGCCTGCTCCGCAACAAAATCCCTTGTCCCGCGATCGTTTCATCTCGACGAGGTCTGCGCCCTCTATGCTCTTGAGGACTTCTCTTGGGGCATCGTATACGCCGTTGTATCTTCCGATGTAGCAGGAATCGTGGTACGTGATGCGGGCTTTCTGCGCGACTGTGAGTTTCAGCTTTCCCTCGGCAATGAGTTCCCGGATGAACTGTGTGTGATGAACCACTTCAAACTGGCCGCCGAAATCCGGATATTCGTTTTTGAGAGTGTTGAAGCAATGAGGACAGGTAGCGACTATCTTCTTGACTTTATGCTTCTTCAGTGTCTCCACGTTTTCTTTGATCAGGCTCTGTGCAAGATACTCGTTCCCGCTCCGTCGTGCCGGATCTCCAGTGCATTTTTCTTCGTTTCCAAGGATCGCGAACTTGATTTCAGCTTCTTTCATCAATTGTGCGAAGGCACGCGCCACCTTTTGATATCGCATATCGAAACTACCCGCGCATCCGACCCAGTAAAGCACATCGAAATCATCGTTGACGTTCGAAGCGATCGGTATATCGAAGCCTTCCGTCCACTTCGCGCGATCCCGCCAGTTGAAAGCCCACACCGCGAAGTTGTTCTCGAGGTTCCTGTATGCAGCCGCAAGCTCGGGAGGAAAACGTGACTCGTTCAGTACCAGGTATCTCCTCATATCTACTATCGCGTCCACATGCTCGATCGTGACAGGACATTCCTCCATGCACGCACGGCAGGTAGTGCATGCCCATAGCTCGTCTTCGCTTATGAGATTGTCGACCAGCATTTTCCCGTCCGACTCCCGCCTGGCAAGTATCGTCGGCGCTTTCTCCATCGTCCGGTGTCTGATGTCGGTAATTATCTTCCGCGGAGAGAGCGGCTTGCCGGTAAGATTGGCAGGGCAAACACTGTCGCACCTTCCACATTCGGTGCAGGTATAGCCGTCCAGCAGCTGTTTCCATGTAAAGTCTTCGATGTCACCGGCGCCGAATCTTCCGGTCTCTTCAGCTTCGAGATTAAGCGGACGCAACTCTCCTCTTGGGCGCAGGCTCGAGAAATACACGTTGAAGGCCGAAGACCCGATATGAAGATGTTTCGAATAAGGGAGGTAATTCAAGAAACCGAGTACGAGTGAAATGTGCATCCACCAGAATATCTGGAATAAGAGCTCTTTTGTCCCGGGTGAATACGGGACCACGAATGAAGCAATTGCGGAAGAAAGGAATCGTGAGCCCGAATCGATTGTGTCCGGGCCGCCGCTCGAACTTTCTACCGCGATATGAAACGCGTTCTGCATAAACATGGAAACCATTATGAGCAGAATGAGGATCAGTATCAGGTTGGCATCGAACCGCGAATGGCTTTTTGTTTGCAGACGCTTCACATGAGATATGTTCCTTCTGTACAGGGCGAGAAGGACCGACAGGATTACCAGCAGACCGAAGAGATCCTGAAGAAATACAAGGGGGCCATACACCACACCCAGAAAAGCGAATGAAAGATTTCGCCCGAGACCCTGAAGGAAACTTTCAAGTATTGCAGTGAGCAGCACGACAAATCCCCAGAAAATGAAGAAGTGCATCCATCCGGCGACAGGTTCTCTCAACAACTTTTTCTGTCCAAAGACCAAATAGAGCTCGTTCTTCAGCCGGCTGGCGATATGGCCGCTCCTGTTCTCGCTCTTTCCGACTTTCAAATACGAGACCAGTCTCTTCACGTTGTAACCGAAGAAGCCGAAGGCACCCAGAAGAAGCACGAGGAAGACGATTGTACTCATTGTCACGACCTGATTTACATGAATATATCCCCGCATGCGCTTACAATCAATTGAAGTGTTTTGGATATGAGATTATCTTCAAGACGTGAAACTAAGAGACAAAATCGTAATACTCACCGGTGCCTCCCGGGGCATTGGACGGGCCGTTGCACACAAATTCACTCGAGAGGGCGCGACTGTAGTTGCTGTCGCCAGAAATACCGCTTTGCTCGATTCACTCATCGCCGAAGTAGCCAAAGACGGAGGAAAAGCAATAAAGGTGGAGGCGGACGTGACGGCTGACCAGGAATGCCGGGCGCTGGTGCAACGGACAATGTCGTGGTTCGGAAGGATAGATGTCCTTGTGAACAATGCCGGACTCCTCGGCAGCAGAAATGAGATAACTTCAATTGAGCCGGAGGAATGGGATCGCGTATTTGCGGCGAACGTCAAGAGTGCTTTCATGCTCTCTAAATATGCCGCGACTCACATGAAGGAAAAGAACTCGGGTTCGATCATAAATGTTACCTCGGGAGTTGTCAGGCACCCACAGCCCAATTGGGGCTCGTACCTGCCTTCCAAGTTTGCCGTAGAGGGTTTTACGATGATGCTGGCCGAAGAGTTGAAAGATTTCGGCATCAGGGTCAACATGATCGATCCCGGCCGAACCAATACCGACATGGTTCAGCTGGCGTTTCCCGACATTCCCCGCAACAGTTTCAAACATACTGACGATGTCGTCGAGCCGTTTGTTTTCCTTGCCTCTGATGAATCGAGGCTGGTGACCGGGACCCGGATCAAGATACGTTAAGATATCGCCCGGAATCGCCGCTGTTTCGTGGATTTTATTGATATTTTATACAACTAAATTTATATTCAGTGCACATGAGCGAAGTCAACAATTCAGGTGATAAAGCGAGGATATGGGCAAGATCGTAGCAGTAGCGAACCAGAAGGGCGGTGTCGGCAAAACTACTACGACTGTCAATGTATCGGCTTGCATTGCCGCCATGGAGCACAAGGTTCTGCTGGTGGACGTCGATCCCCAATCCAATGCGACGAGCGCACTCGGTTTTGACAAGTCCGAGGAACATGTGAGCACTTATGATATACTAATCGGCTCATCTGCTCCCGAGACCGCGATTCGCGACACGTCTCTAACTTACCTTAAAGTCATGCCTTCCGACATTAATCTCGTCGGGGCCGAGATAGAGCTTGTGGATATCGATAACAGGGAATCGCTGCTCAAGAACGCTCTCACCCAGGTTAAAGACAATTTCGAATATGTTTTTGTCGACTGCCCTCCTTCGCTCGGACTTCTCACGGTGAATGCGCTTGTTGCCGCAGACAGCGTCCTTGTGCCGGTCCAGACAGAATACTTTGCTTTGGAGGGACTGGGCCAACTGCTGAACACAATATCGAGGGTTAAACGCAATCTGAATTCAGAACTTGAATTGGAAGGCGTTCTCCTGACGATGTTCGATTCGCGCCTGAAACTTTCCAACCAAATTGTGGAAGAGGTAAGACGCTACTTCGATCAGAGGGTTTTAAAAACGGTCATCGCAAGGAACGTAAGGCTCAGTGAAGCCCAGAGTTTTGGCAAGCCTATCATACTGTACGATGCCGCCTCGCTAGGCGCTCGGCACTATATGGAATTGGGCCGGGAGATTCTTGAGCGCAACGCGAGTGGCGCGGCTGATCGACGCAGGGAGGAGAATAAGCCTAAAGAAGGCAGCGCCGTAAAGGATAGAGAAAACAGCAGCATATGAAATCCAACACGCGGCTTGGCAGAGGCTTAGATGCACTCATAAAGAAAGATTCAGGAGTCTCCCTTGAGCAGTCTAATTTACTTCCATCCCACCAGGGCGCCATCAATGCTATTTCCAGGATCCCGGTCAACAGGATAAGAGCGAATAAATTCCAGCCGAGAAAAGAATTCGGCAGGGAAGGACTGGAAGAGCTCAGGAATTCAATCAGAGAGAACGGGCTTGTTCAGCCTATTACAGTGAGGCGCGTCGAGAATGGGATGTTCGAACTTGTCTCAGGGGAGCGCAGACTAAGAGCTGTTGCCGACTTGGGGCAGAAGGAAATCCCCGCATATGTCCTGCAGGTCGAGTCTGACTCGAAGATGCTTGAACTTGCGTTGACGGAAAACCTGCAGCGCGAAGACCTGAATGCGATAGAAGTGGCAACCGGCTATC
>JAJYJD010000222.1 GCA_021789755.1 Bacteroidota bacterium | reverse complement strand
GTCTTCTGTATCAATAGACGTCAAGTTGAGACTCACCATTAACGTCACTCTCGCGAACGGGCAGTACTACCAGGACATTGCTGATCTTACCACAAATCCGTTTCACCTTGAGGCGGGTCATATGAAGGTTATCACTAACATGGATCTCTCAGGAGATAATCCGGCGATCAGCGTTGAAAGTTCGAATTACAATCCCGGTCAGGTAGAGGCGTTGAAGACCGTTGCTCTTGCAACAGGCAAGGCACCCGCCGGCATTTATGAGTTCGTGCTTCAATGCACCGACGCGAACAACGTCCCGGTTTCGCAGGATGCCGTCGGAAGAATTGTAGTGACAAACCCGAGCCTCGTGGAGCTGGCTCTCCCGATAGATGGCTCTAACGTCACGACACTTTTCCCTCATTTCCAGTGGACGTCGAACGCGGACACAGTCATCCTTTCGGTTTATGAGAAGCTGCCGAGTCAGGTCAGTCCCGAGGATGTCGTTTCGGGTGTTCCTTTCCTTCGGCTTTCCGTCCCGAATTCCTCGTCGCCATCTCCGGGCTCGTTCAACTATCCTCCCTCGGGGCCCGGCGTGCGGCCGCTGGAGGATGGCAGGACTTATTACTGGTATGTTGAGATCCCGTCTTCTGCGACTCGAGGCAGCGGGATAAGGAGCGATATCTGGAGTTTCACGATCGGAGGACAGGATACAGGGTTGGCTGCCGGAAATATCAACGAACAAATAACCATAGCGCTCAAGAATTTTCTTTCCGGGACGAGTTACCGGAATCTTGTGACACAAATCCAGATGCTGACCGGGCAGGCGACGTATGACGGCAGCACTATTAGTGCGCAGGAAATAATCGATATTCTGAATGGCATCAAGAATTCAGAAGTAACCAGTGTCACCATCCAGTGAGGAGACGACGATGAAGAAACGAAACATAGTCTTGCTGTCCGCTTTGTTCGTGTTTGCCGCGTCCCTCGCTTTTAAGGCGGCGGCCGATACGCATAACGTGGCCCTGTTCTGGATCATAAAGAACAGTGTAGAAAAAAAACAGAGCGATCAGAAATGGCAGAACGCAAAAAAGGGCGAACTGATTTTCGACAATGATTATGTCAGGACACAGAAAGAATCGTTTGCCCTCATAAAATTCAACGATGCGAGCACACTCCGGCTTGGACCCAACGCGGAAGTCCAACTCTACGGGGTCGACAACCCTGCAAGCACGAATGTAACGGGCGGTGACGTAGGTTTCACGATGACGAAACGCAAGGACAAGCCTTTCGAATTCACGACGCCTACCAGTGTCGCTTCGATTCGTGGTACACAGGGTCTTCTCGTCGTCCTCAGCGGGGAAGATTTACTGACGATAGTCGAAGGGATGGTACGTTTCGAAAACAAGGTCTCGCATGACACGATCAATGTTGGAGCCGGCGAAACCGGTGTCTCCGGTGAAAATGGGAACATAAATGTTCACAAGTCCACGCAGGATGATCTGAACAGGCTTGCGCAGCTGAACAATGTATTCGGTGGTAAGCACGAACTTAAGTTGCAGTACCGTGGGAGCGACGGGAAAATGCATGAAATAATCATCGAAACTCAGCAATAGCTTCATTGGCTTAATTTCATATTAGCAGTGTTGGTCGGAGGGATCGTGGCAAAATCAAGCGAGAGAAGCTCGCAGCGGAGTATAGCGTCCTTAGTCTCTTTTGTTTTCATTTCGTCACTGTCTCTTCCGCTGGCTGTCTATGCCCAGCAAGGGCAGGTAATCAATCTCACCGCATCATCCCAGGCCGTCGAGAACAGCCCCGTGAGTGTCAAGGCTGAAGTCAGAAGTCTTACGAACATATCGCAGGCTTTGTTGTTTTACAGGAACGACCTCTCGACGGATTTCCAGCAAACGGAGATGAGCTTCGACGAGTCGTCGATGACGCTCAGAGGCACCGTCCCGGCCGGATATGTCCTCAGTCCTTATATTGAAGTCTATGTAAGATTGACTATGCGCGACGGTACGACCGAGACTTATCCGGTAGAAAGCCCTACGGAGAATCCTGTCCGCATAAGTGTGAGCTCAGCCGAGTCGCAGCAGGATATTCTGGTGATCAGCCCCGAGCGGAACCAGAGGCTTACGCTCGACAATTTGATGATCGCAGCCTCGATGCTTTATGCTCCGGAGCAAGTCGACAGGAAACGAACCAGGCTGTATTTCGACGGGCTTGACGTGACCGCCGACGCAGTGGTCAGCGGAGACATCATCGTCTATTCGCCTTCAAAATTCCCCATGGAAATTACGCGGGGCATCCATACCGCAAAAGTCGTCCTATACAAGTCCGATGGCACCGAGTACAGGAGCCTGGAGTGGAGTTTCTTCGTCCTGACGCCGGGTGAGGAGGAACAGGCGAGCAGATTTTCCTATCGGGGGAACGGCCAGATCGAGCTCAGAAACGAGACGATCAGCGGAAGTTCAACCTGGTACAACAGGGGAGACCTCTCGCTCGGTGCCACAGCCTACGGTGTTGACCTGGGAGCCAACCTGCACCTGACTTCGGAAGAGAAATCATACCGCCAGCCGCAGGACAGGTACGGCTTCTCGCTCGGCACGTCATGGCTCAGCCTTAAGCTCGGCGACAGCTACCCCTCGTTCAGTCAGCTCATTATGAACGGACTTCGCGTCCGCGGAGTATCTGGCGCCCTGTCGTTGGGATTCTTCCATCTCGAGGCGGCCTACGGCCAGACAGTGAGGGGAATCGGCGGACAGTATCTCGATACCGTCACCATATCTCCGGGTACCCCGAGTCTTTTGGCAGGTGCAAATTATATCAAGGTAAACGACTCGACTTTCGTCATGGTAGACTACGGCACTTACTCGCGTAATCTCTTCGCGGTCCGGCCCTCTTTTGATTTCGGCAGTCACGCACGCCTCGGGTTCACATACCTGAAATCCGCCGATGAAATCAGCTCTATTAACCTCGGGATATCTCCGAATCAGAATTTCGTGGTCGGAAGCGATTTTGCGATGAACTTCGATAGCCGGAGAATAAACTTCCTTGCTGAAGGCGCGGTCAGCATGCTCAACCAGAACACATCGGTCGGGACCCGCTCTCCTGCGTACATCGACTCCGTAACGAATTCCAATGCCGGCACTCAGATCAACAACATAGTCCCCATATCGACACTGTCACAGCTTATAACGATAAATGAGTTTCTTGTCCCGCTCGATCCGAGCAGGCTTTCATCTCTCGCCTGGGATGTCAGCCTCAGCGCGAACTATTTCAACACGTTTGCGAAAATAGGCTACGTCTATCGCGGGCCGGACTATTACTCATTCGGACAGCCGTTCATCCGTACGGACATACGCGGCCTTAACTTCTTTCTGAGACCGAGACTATTCAGCAATCAGATCCTGCTGTCGATCTCTTATGAGAACCTGTTCGATAACCTGCAGGACAATAAGTTCGCGACCACAAACTATATAAACACGAACGTTTCAGTGTCTTACTTCCCGATGACGACCCTGCCCAGCGTGACCGTGGGTTTCTCCTCTTACTACAACTCGAATTCGCTTGCTCCCGACTCCGTTTTCGCGGTGGACAATACGACAACAAGGTACTACATCGAATCGAGCTACGCTTTCCAGTACATCATGCGGCACAATCTCTCGGTGAGCTTCGGCGTCAGTGACCGAAAGGACCGCGTGCTGCTCGGGACCGACTTGAACAACTTCAACGTGTCGTTCATGCTAAATTCCGATTTCGCCGCGGTGCCCCTCAGAACCACGATCGGGTTCAATGTGAACGGCAACAAGACGACGCTGCGGGACACGACCGCGATGACTATGGCGGAAGAGATTCAGACTTTCAATTACACTTTCCTGACGCTTGGCGCTGCATACGGCCTCTTCAACAGCCGGCTCACGGTAGGGGTCAATTATACACCTACTTTCGGTGATTTCGTCCGAAACAGTTTCGGAGTAACCGCAAGTTACAGAGTCGCGAAATCTCAATCGCTCAACCTGAACGTCAACTACTTCGCAGTGACAGGTTCCGATGATTTTGTCGGCTCATTGATTTACGCGGTGGATTTTTAGCGTCCTTCGGTGTAACATTCAATAAATGCAGCTCATCAGCGGTACACTTACCAGGACCAGGAAGATCTTACTGCCGCTGGTCATCGCAGCGGCGTCGGCGACCGTGGCGTTCCTTCTTTCAAGAGACATCCCTTTTAATGTTCCATTCCTCAAAACCGCCCAGCTGCGCACTTTAGACCAGCGTTTCGAGCAGAGGGGACACATTGACCTCGACGATACCTCCAAGGTCGTCATCGTGGCAATAACCGATCAGTCTTTCCTGGTTTTACCCAATACACTATTTTTCCCGCGGAGATATTACGCAAGAGCGGTAAGGAATCTTTACAATGCGGGCGCAAAAGTCGTGGGTATAGACATAACGTTCGACGGCGGCTCCCCGCTTCCGGGTGACGACAGCTCATTTGCTGCCGTGTTACGGAAACATCCGTCTACCGTGCTTGCGGTCCGGAGCACTATATCGACCTCCGGGCGGTACTCGATTTTGAAGAGCGGAAACTATTTTCACAACATTTTTGTGAAGGACGACAGCTCGATCGGTGCGGTCTATGTGAAGAACGACCCCGATGGTGTCTATCGCCGGTACATGCCTTTTGTCGATTTTGCGACGGGGGCTAACGAGTATACAGCAGTCCCCTCGTTCGGCATTGAAGCGGTGTCGAGATATTTGGGAGTTCGCAATCCGATAGTCTCGGACAGTGCGGGTTTTTTCGGGCTGGGTCACACGAGGATCCCTAAGTTTGATCCGACTTCTATGCTCATCAATTATCCGGGTCCGACAGGCACATTTCCCACTTATGATATATGGCAGGTGCTGGACGATTCGACTTTCACCACGAGGGACGAGGCACGCTTCGGACTACAAATAAACGCGTATTACGACCTGCGCGACAGCCACGTGTTCAGGAATAAGATCGTTCTCATCGGTGCCGAGTACCCGGAATCCGGAGACCTGAAGCCCATACCATTTCTGAAAGACAAAAACGACGAGCACAGCAATCTCGCTTATGGCGTCGAAATCCACGCGAGCGCGATTGAGACGGTGCTTGACGGCGACTATCTTAGTCCTTCCTCTCTTTTGGCTGATTTCCTGGAGATGTTTATCGGATCTTTCCTGATCGCATTGACGTCGTTCCTGTTCAAGTCAGCCAGGCACTCTAGGATGTTTCTCGTGATCTTCATACCGTTCATGGTTACAGCCGTAGTAGTGTTCGCCTCATACGAAGCGGCATTCATACTGTTCGTGAGGAACAATCTTGTCCTCAAGATCATCTATCCAATACTATCGTATTCGTTCACTTACATTGCTGTCGTCGTGTACCAGTTCGTGTCCGAACGCAGGGCGAAGGCAGCCATAAAATCGCTATTCAGCCGTTACGTGGACCCGTCGGTCGTAGACCAGCTTGTCGGCAATCCGGATCTGGTCAGGCTCGGCGGCGAGAGGAAGACGATGACGGTCTTGTTCTCAGACATCGCCAACTTCACAACTGTAAGTGAAGGCCTGGCTCCAGAAGATCTTGTTGCCCATCTCAACGAATACCTGACGGCCATGACCGATGTGGTTTTTCAGAATTCGGGTACACTCGATAAGTACATAGGGGACGCAATAATCGCGTTCTGGGGAGCGCCTCTTGAACTGAAGGATCACGCTTACCAGGCGTGCCGGACAGCGATCGAGATGACGAAGAGATTGGAAACGCTCCGTGCGAAATGGGCAGCCGAGGGGAAGCCCGTCCTGGACTTCAGAATAGGAATAAACTCCGGAGAGATGGTCGTAGGCAACGTCGGAGGAAAGGAGCGCTTCGACTATACCGTTATCGGGGACAACGTTAATCTCGCGTCGCGGCTCGAAACCGCCAACAAGATGTATAGAACGCGAATCCTTCTGAGTGAGTACACTCACGAGCTCGTGAAGAAGGAAGCTTTCGCACGCGAACTTGACCTGATAGTCGTGAAGGGGA
>JAJYJD010000221.1 GCA_021789755.1 Bacteroidota bacterium | reverse complement strand
AAGTCTATGATGTGCTTGGCAGAGAGGTGGCTACGCTTGTAAACAGTAGGCAGAACGCAGGAAGCTATTCGGTGACGTTCGATGGGAGCAAATTAACAAGCGGAGTCTATCTATACCGGCTTGATGCGGTATCTGAAGGTGCGTCCGGGCCCGGGAACTTTTCCAAGATTGCGAAGATGGTACTCCTCAAATAAGTTTTCAATTTGCGCGCCGAAAGGTTACATTTGTCGTTGAGTCGTGTTTCGAAGGCGTGCAAAACAATCCAGGAGTTCCCGACTGAATTCGGGGGAAAACTAAAGGAGGTAATTCAAATGACGCGTTTTCAGCTTAAGGCTGATGCGCCTGTGGCGCAGAGGTACGTTAAGGCATTCGTGCTCGTGGCACTGTTGGCGGTTGCTACATCGGGCTGCGGTGGCTGCTTCGGTGGCTATAACATGCTCGGGATCCCTCTCTTCTCGATGAAGGTCGAGGTGCACGGCCCGAACAACGCTGCTCTCATCGGCGCGGTTGTCAGCTGCAGCAGCGGCGAGACTGTCACGGTCGATTCTTCCGGCGTTGCAAAACTTAATTTCTCGGATGCCGGCCCTTACTATATCTCCGTCCGCTACCAGGACAACATCATCGCTTCCTACAACGTGTCCATGCCCTCCGACGGCGGTAAAACCCTGACTGCCAACTACGCTCCGGCCGCAGCGACGACCGGCGGTTCGGGAGCACCGATGGGTGGCGGGAACAACGCATTTGCGATGATGGGTGCCAGGCTTTATCCAATCCTTTTCCAATATGTCTTCAATGCATACGGGTACAGCATGGACCTCAACGCATACACGCCCGGAGAATATACTCAGTGGCAGATCACGTCCAACGGTGAGAAGGAATACTCGACGAGAAAAGCGTTCCTGACGAAACTTGCCAACGGGCAGGAATGGTGGCAGGTGAACTTCATCTCTTCGGATAAGGATTCAATGCTGATGGAAGTGCTTTTCAGCGACAAGCAGGGCTCCATCAGGAGGATGAGACAGAAATTCGGAAATGAAGCGCCGAAGGAAGTCCCTGTTACAGAGGGCTGGTACACGACACCGATGCATCTGACCCCGGAGTCGATTGAGGGTTCTGTGGTGAAGAAGGGCGTGAGTGTCACGGTTCCCGCCGGAACTTTTACGTGTGACCAGCTGGAGTTCGGCGTGGCATCTGGAATGACGCTCAGGCTTTACCGGTCGGCAAAAGTTCCCGGCGGCGTCGTCAAATACGAGATGATCAACGAAGATAAGGATATGTATTCGGGCGAGCTGGCCGCCTACGGCAGCGGAGCCTCGACGCAGCTCGGTTCATATTGACTTGCCACAAATAGGAGTCGTGCCCCCGCTTATGCGTTTACCTCAAGCGCAATAATGTGGGGGCACGGTTCTATATTTGCCAAACCAGCTTCGCACTTCCCAATTTGAATTTAGAGTTACCGGTTGATTCATTCCGAGCAGAAGAATCGTAATCCGACGAAGAAGCCATAGAGGCCCTCTCACGCCGCCGAATGAAACACAAATCGACGGGGCTAAAGATTTCCGGCGGAGAGCCGATAAGATTAATGTCGCGCCATAAACAGGGTGGCCTGGATCGGCGCACGGAGGAAAGGTGAGCGTATTGGCGGTCGTTATACCCCTTTTGCAACTCCGAAGGGCGAACTGGTCTTTCCCCAATATTGTGACACTCCCCGGCAAGTATAAGCTGAATCTATCTATTTTAGCGGACAATCATGAGACCTTCACCAGATGTACCATAGTCGTGTCTCTTACGAGGCTCCACAAGACTGCGATGGTTTGCTCGCTTGAGAAATTTTCTTCCATTTAGACCGGCCGCTCAACAACCGAGCGAGAAGGACGACCTTGCGAGGGCGTTTCACACGTTTGTGTGGCTCGAAGCCGGTGCGGTCACCATTCTTTTTGTTTTCCTCTGTGCTGTTTATTCTTCGAATTTCAGTAGATGGCTGCCCATCTACATGTCCATGCTTACTGCATCATTCATCGGCTTGTGGTTGAACAGGCATGGCGATACGCGGCGCGCGGTGATCGGGTTCCTGATAGCATTATGGGGTGTGATGACGGTTTTTTCGTTATTATATGCCGCCGTGGCCGCGCCGGACAGTAACAAGTATGTCCTCATTGTTGTCGCAGCCGGACTACTGCTCGGGAAAAGGGAAGGGTTTATAGCGGCAGCTATATGCGGCTTGACTGAAGTGTCGTTCGTAGTCCTTGTAAATATAGGTATGATACCACCCACACCGGGACAACATACAGCATCAGGCCTTATGGTCCATCTTGTGGTTCTCGCCCTTGCTGCCCTCCTGCCGTCCCTGGCTACAAGGGGTGTGAGGAACGCTTTGAGTTCGGCCAAAGAGGAGTTGGACGAACACCGGCGTTCGGAAGCGGCAGTGTCCGAAAACGAGGCGCGATATTTGAGGCTTGTGGATAATTCCCCTGACGCGATCGTGATCCATTCGGACGGTAAGTTCGCTCACTTGAACCCTGCATCACTCGAGTTGCTTCGAGCGGAATCTCCCGCCAGGCTCCTGGGTAAATCCGTTGTCGAAATAGTCCATCCCGAATACACTGAACTGGTTGCGACCTTGCCTGATCAGATTCAAGAAACAAAAGCCTCTTCGCAAATACGCGAAGGGAAAATGTTGAGGCTTGACGGCGCGGCTGCGGACGTTGAAACCGCCAGCATCCCGGTTTCCTTTAAAGGCAAACCGGCGATCCAGACGGTAGTGAGGGACGTGACCGATATAAAGAAGCTTCAGGATCAAATGCGTCTTCAGATAGCTGCCCTCAATTCTGCCGCGAACGGCATCGTTATCACGGACCGGGACGGCACCATCATGTGGGTCAACGCTGCCTTCGAGTCGCTCACAGGCTACTGCATGGCGGAAGCCGTCGGCCAAAATCCCCGTAACCTGGTGAAGTCGGGGAAGCAGAGGGCCGCTTTTTACAGGGAAATGTGGGGATCAATATTGTCGGGAAAACCCTGGCGCGGCGAGCTCGTGAACCGTCGCAAAGATAATACTCTGTACACTGAGTACATGACTATAACTCCTGTTCTTGACGAGCATGATGTTATCACCAATTTTGTGGCAGTGAAGCAGGATATAACTTCTCAGAAGCTGATGGAAGAACAGCTGCTCCAGGCACATAAACTTGAAGGGATAGGTCAGCTTGCGGGCGGAGTGGCGCACGACTACAATAATATCCTCAACGTCGTATTGGGATATGGTGAGCTTCTAAAACGCAAATTAGGCGAAAATGATACTGCCAGACAACCTCTCGAAGCGATTATCAGTGCCGCGAAGAGAGGCGCAGATTTAACCAGACAACTTCTGGCCTTCGCACGTAAAGAAATACTCTCTCCGAAGGTGATAAGCATTAACTCTGCAATAGATTCGATACACAATATGATCCATAGAATTATCGGGGAGAATGTAAAATTCGTTTTTGTACCGGCGAAGGATCTCTGGAATGTGAAGATCGATCCTACGCAGTTCGACCAGATTCTGGTGAACCTTGCCTCGAACTCCAGGGACGCCATAAAGGAGGTCGGAAACATTACCGTCAGGACTTCAAACGTGTCTGCAGGAGACGGTACATTCCTCGGCCATCCAGTCCTTAAAAGCGGTGAGTACGTAAGAGTCACGTTCGAGGACGACGGGAGAGGCATGGATGACGAGACGCTGAAGCACCTCTTCGAGCCTTTCTTCACGACGAAGCCCAAAGGTCACGGAAGCGGTCTCGGGCTTTCCACTATCTACGGGATAATAAAGCAGAACGGCGGCGCGATCGATGTAAGAAGCGAAGTCGGGAAGGGCTCAATTTTCGAAATCTACCTCCCGCGTTACGAAAGCGAGACTCTCGAGTCTGAAAAGAGAAATCCCGACGAATCGCTCAGAGGAACTGAAACCATCCTCGTCGTTGAAGACCAGCCGGATGTCCTTGACCTTGCGAAAACTACGCTTCAAGAATATGGTTATAACGTAATGACGTCGCTTGACCCGGAAGATGCTGAGCTCCTTTCCGAAGATTATGCCGGTGAAATCCATTTGTTGCTAGCGGATATCATTATGCCGAAAATGAAAGGGACGGAGCTCAGTCGCAGAATCTCCGAACACAGGCGCAGGATGAAATCACTTTACATGTCGGGTTACGGTTTGGACGCATTTACCGGGGATGAGGGGCGCGATGTCGGCATCGAGTTCATACAGAAACCTTTCACTCTGCAGGAGCTGGCGAGCAGGGTCCGTCAGGTCTTGTCCAGGTGACCGTGTGCTGTCCTTGATCGCTCGGTAACGGTTTCTTCCACCGCCTGTTACAACATTGTGACAAATCGCTTATTTGCCGGTCTCAACCGTAACTTTTGAGCGGGTTTAGCCATCAAATCCGGCATAGTAATTGTCTCCATTGATCAGAAAGGCAACAAGATCAATTGCGACCGTACAATGCTGGATTCGAAAAATACCGCGCCTTCAAATACTCAAACGCAAAATCATCTACATCAGGAAACAATGAAAATTCCAAATCTACCGGGCATCAAGGGCTTCTGGAACCCGTTTATTATTTCTCTTGATGGCAACGATGGCGGCCTAGGAAGCAATTTCTCCGACTGGCAGGTTATTGTGTCAAGGGAAAAGCAGGTCGTCGAAGTCAAACAGATGAGCATCGATATGCCCAATACTCGGCTGAAGCCGATCTACTCGGCAAACGGCGAGTTGACAATCGTTGTCCTCGCTGAATCCAGAAAAGCTGCAGAGAACAGAGGCCAACGGATTGCTGCCAGAATTGCGGACGCAGGGCTCTGGGGCCTCGATCTTCTGGACCTGGTCGACCTGGAAATCGACAAGTAAGGTTTCAAAGAAGCATACCCTCACAAACTTCCATCCTTCGAATCCTACCGTTGTAAATCTCAACGACCCAGGAACTCAATTCTTCTCTCCTTGGTTAGTAATCAAGCAGAGGTCAAACTCGCGGTGCGCCAGACCTGCTTGATGACCTTCTCGACGATTCTTTATCTGCCATTAAGGAACAGGGAGGAGAGGACGGACGCGAATTGGAACTTGTGGGGGACGGTTTCATCGGCATATAGATTCTAAAGAATACGAACGGTCCTTTGCGCACCGCGGCGATGACAGCTGTCTGGTAATATTTTTTTGAAAGCGAGTACCTCGAAGGAAGCGAGAGGTGGGTTATGAATCGGACAATTGCAGATGGCGTTGAGTCGCCAGCCTTCTCATCCGCGGAATATGTGTTACCTATCTAAGCTCTTGACTGGATAACCATCAGCGGATCAGGATGAACAGCAGCGCTTGTCTTCAATGAACGAAGTGATTATGAATGTGAGGAGCAGCGATGCCTGAAACGGACCAGGGTATTTTAGATATTCTGCATGCGGAGGATAACCTTACAGACGCAGAACGTGTGCGAGCGATGCTGGAAGAAGCCGGGTTGCCGTGCAATGTGACTGTTGTGAAAAGCCGGCGTGATTTCACGAGCTCTGTCAAAAGCAAGAAGTTCGACCTGATTATGTCGGACTATGCGCTTCCCTCGTTGGATGGTAAAGAGGCATTTCTTATCGCCAGTGAACACGCCCCTGAGACACCGTTCATTTTCGTCTCGGGCACTCCGGGCGAGGACACGGCAATACAGTGCCTTATCGAAGGTGCGACAGATTATGTCCTGAAGACGAAGATGGGAAGGCTTGTGCCGGCGGTCAGGCGTGCGGTTCGCGAAGCGGATGAGAAAAGGAGGCGCAAGCTGGCGGAGAAACTTCGCGAGATGGCGCTCGACGACCTGAAGTCGAGTGAGGCAAGATTCCGCGGCGTACTCGAATGCGCGCCCGATGCAGCCATCCTTGTCGACTCCAACGGCAGAATTACTTTCGCGAACACGCGCGCGGAGATGATGTTCGGCTTCAAAGCAGAAAAGCTGATGGGAAAACAGCTGGGGGATCTCGTCCCCGAAAAGTTCAAACAACTCCATGAGGCTCATGTGGGA
>JAJYJD010000007.1 GCA_021789755.1 Bacteroidota bacterium | reverse complement strand
GTCAGGTCAACACGTTCGCCTGAGATTGTTTCGAGAAGATTGTATCCGCATGAGTTCTTTGGCGACTTCGGAAATTTGTCCCTGATGATATCCCGGTGCGGCGTCAGCAGAGCGCCGATCTTTCCGGCGATTTCGCCACCGGAATTTGGAGAGATCGGAAGCAACTCTCCGCCTGCCGTCACTATCTTCAGTTCCAGCAAATTGTCCTTTGTCGCCCCGTATTTGACCGTGTGAGCACCGGCGGCGTTCGTGCCGATCATTCCACCGACGACGCACTGAGTCCCGCTTGACGGATCCGGTCCGAACTTGAGTTTATCCCGGTAAAGAGCCTTATTGAGGTCATTGAGAACAACTCCGGGCTCCACCCTGGCTGTTCGGGAATCCGGCTCGATAGCGAGAATGCTTCTGAAGTACTTGTTGAAGACGAGTATGATCCCGCTCCCGAGGGGTTGACCGGCAAGGCTCGTGCCCGCCCCGCGGCCGATTATCGGAATGCCCCGCTCGCTGCAGTAACGCACCGTCTCAATCACATCCTCGGTGTTTTTCGGGACGACTACTCCGAGCGGTTTCACCCGGTACATGCAGGCGGCCGTGCTGAAAAGGGTCCTTGAGATGTCGTCGAAAAGTACATCCCCCGAGATTCGCCGCGTCAGGTCGTTGCCGATCTTCTGCGATTTATCCTTCATCTTGAAACTTTTCCGTGCGAGTTTCTGTCGCGGTAGTGGGAGATAAGCGCTTCCTCGCACGGGTCTGCCTCCAGCTGAAACGTCGGGTGGTCTATTCCGAACCTGTCGGATAACTGGTCATCGAGCGTGGCTGTAATTTCTGTTGTCCGGCTCAGCTGCATGTCGTCGACCACGATGTGAGCGGACATCGCTTTGAAATTCGTCGAGAGGCTCCAGATATGGAGGTGATGAACCCCTTTGACCCCGGGGAAACCGCGTATGAATTCGGCGACCTCGTTCAGGTTTATCCCTTTAGGGGAACCTTCGACCAGAATATTTACCGATTCCAGAAGCAGATCCCATGAGCTCTTTATGACGAGGATACCGATGGCGATTGAAATGATCGCATCAAGGATATGCAAATTGAAAATGGAAATGAGCAGTGCCGTAATGATTACCGCCGCGGATTCGAGCGCATCTGTCGTGAGATGCAGAAAAGCACTCTTCACGTTCAGGCTTTCGCTTCTATGCGGACGAAGCAGGATCACGGACAATAAATTTGCGCCGAATCCGATCGAAGCGATTATCACCATCAAGCGGCTGTTGATCGTTTGCGGTGAAGAAAGCCGGGAAAACGCCTCGTAGATTATGTAAGCTCCGATAAGAACCAGGGCCGCCGAGTTGATGAACGCCGCGAGGATCTCTATCCTCGAATATCCGTAGGACTTTCTCTCGTTGCTTTCCCAGTACATCATCTTTGCCGCGATGAAGCTGATTATCAGAGCTATGAAATCGCTGAAGTTGTGGAGCGCGTCAGAGATCAGCGCGAAACTGTTTGAGAAAATTCCCCCGGCTAACTCCGTGACCGTAATCAGGCCGTTCAACAGGATCGAGTAGAGAAGTTTTCGGTGTATCGGGCGCTTTATATCCATGCACAAATTTCAATTACTGGAACTTCATAGTCAACGCGGGGAGGGTATCAGCCGCCGGAATTCTTATGTGCGTGATATTCTGATGCTGCCTTTTGAAGGAAGCTCTCCATTCTGTCCGCCGAATTTTCCCATGTAAATTTGGAAGCCCAGCGGATCGCCGCATCTTCAAAACTCCTGAGCGCGGCCTCGTCGGTAAGCAGGAATCTCATCCTGTCGGAAAGGCTCCCGATGTCGCCGTATTCGTACAGTAATCCGGTCTGATTGTCTACAACGCTGTCCTTCAAGCCGGGGACGTTTGCCGCGATGACCGGTTTCCCGCAGGCATTGGCTTCGATGACGGTCAATCCCCAACCTTCCTTCGCGGAAGGATTAACGAGGAAAGTCATTTGCTGGAGCAGCCGGACCTTCTCTTCGTCCGGGACTTTTCCGGTGAATATTACCCGCGGTTCGATCCCGAGCCTGCGGACCTGTCCTTTCAACTCGTCGATATTGTCTCCATCGCCGACGATCACGAGTTTAGCAGCGGGGAAATCGGCAGCCACTTTCGAGAACGCATCTATCAGGTGATCGACGCTCTTGTATCGCTTTATCCTCCCGAGGTAACCGATGGTTTGCCGCTCCGGTCTTGCAGAAGAGGGTACATACATCGATGTATCGACAGCATTTGAAACGACTTCGATTCGTGATTCGGGAATTCCTTTTTGTATGAGTTCTTTTCGCGTGCTTTCAGAAACTGCAACGAATGGGATGTTCCTGTAAAATCTGGGGACCAGCCTTTCGGTTGAAAAGACATAGCTGGCGAAGAGAGGATTCGTTTCCTTGAAAATTGTTTTCCCGAAAAAGTGGTGGACGATTGCGACCAGGGGCTCCTTGACAAATGTCGGGGTCAAAAACGGGATTTTGTTAATATCGTCGACGACGATGTCATACTTGTTCGATTGGCGGAGACGATAATACATGCCCCTCACGTGGAAGTTGAAAAGATTCCGGCCTCCGCGCCTGATCACATGAATGCCGTCGATGACCTCCTCCGCCGGAGCCCCCGGAAAAGCCGACGATATGAGGTCTACCTTGTGGCCCCTCCTGGCAAGCCTCGAGAATATTTCGTGCATGTGAACTTCAGCCCCTCCACCCAGAGGGTTTCTGATGTCCTGCCAGTTCATGACGAGTATCTTCATCTCGCGGAAATGTTGAGGTTTGCGATCAGGGGATAGATCCGGCTGTCATTTCCTCGCTATGACCCCGACGGAAATTCCCGTGTGAAGCGCAAGGTTCGTCGAGAAGCTCCCGCGAAGTCTGGCGCGCAGATCGGCGGTGAAGTTGGATGCTTTGGGATAAAGGGGAAGTTTCACGCCGATTTTCAGGAAACCCTCCCTCAAGATCCTGTAAAATAAACTTGGGTACATCCATTCGCCGTACCTGTAAACGGGCTGGAGCTGCAGGCTGCTGAGGAGGTTTGAAAGTTCGCCGATAGAAAATTCGGTCTCCCATCCCGCAAACCATTTGTCGATTGCGATGAGGATATGTTTCATCGCGGTGTATATGTGGTACCGCTGCGGTACGTCCACGAGGAGGAGGCCTCCCTTCTTGAGAACGCGGATATTCTCTTCGAGCAGGCGCCTCGCGTCCTTCTCGCGGAAGTGCTCGAGCAGGCCCTGGTGGAACACGACGTCGAAAGTCCCGTCATCAAACGGCAGCCCGAAAGCGTCTCCGCCGATCATGTTCACGTCGACTTTCTCTTCCGCGGCAACCTTTTTAATGATTTGCAGCGACGCCGCGGCATAGTCGAGCATGAATATGCTTGCGCCGTAGGTTGTGAGTTTGAAACTGTCTCTTCCCGTTCCCGCACCGACCTCGAGAACCTTCTTGTCCGTGAGGTCGGTTACTTTCAACAGGTTTCGCAGAACTCTGTCGTTGTTGGAGTATACTTCTCGGACTTCTTTCTTGTTCTTCCAGAAATCTTCCCAGTGAGATTTGGTAGACTCTCTCTGCGCTGGTACAGCGACGGCTTGCTCTATCTTCATTGATCACTCTCTGCTGGTTTGGTCGCCCGGCGCCTTGAAAGTTGACAACCGGTGCTGAATCACGTCGTCTGAGTAATTAACCGAATAAATTTGCCGCTATTTGCCGAGAGAGTCAACTTCCGGTGTTTTCTTTGCGCTGAGGATTGCCTGCAGTTCACGGATCCTGAACTGGATGCTCCTTTCATTGGGGAACAGTCCCTGCAGCTTCGTGAGGAGGTCTATTTCTTTCCTGTATTCTGCATTCACATCATATATATCGAGCAATATCCGGTAAGGGTTGTAAGCTGAGCGGACATCCATCGGGTTGTGTTCGATCGCGGCCAGAGCGTCTTCCTCCACAATTTTCGAATACTTGAGGTACTTGTCTCTCGCGCCTGCGATGAAATAGATACGCGCCACATCCGAGAGCACGCGATAGTCCATCGGTATGATTTCGATCGGTGCTCTTGATTCCATGTGATCGAGGGTCGCGATAGTTCCCGCAGTATCCTTCCTCTGAAGGTAATATATCGCCATGCGCATGAACGGGCTGCGGTAGTTCATGGTCAGCCTTCTTGCATTGTCGTCGTAGTAAACGGCGGGATTGTCGAGGTTCGTGAATCTGAAACCGTAATGAGGCCCGGCGTAAACCTGTCCGGGACTGTTGAAAAGGCACTCCTTCATTATTACCGAATTGATCCTGTATTGGCCGTCCTCCGATTGCTGCCTGAAAGGCACGACTTCGAGAGCCATCCCCTGCATTTCGAGGTAGCTGTCGAGCCCGATGAAATTACTGTTCGCGACGGTCACGGAGAAATAGATAGGACGCTCCCACTTGTTTGTTTCCAGGATATTTCTGACAAGGATGTCTTGCGTACGCACGCCGCTCATATCACCCCCGCCGATTGTCGGGTTCATTACAAATTGTATCGCCCCGGAGTTCGTTATCGCGGAATCGGTTACGCCGTATCTTTGATAAACTTCCGGCGGGACCGGAACGCGAACCGATGTCGGTCTCCACTGTACAGGAGTGATTTGCTCGATGCTCTCATCGCTGAGACTGATCGGGACCTTCAATGAGCCGTGCGGGGTCTCGTTCTTCAGTTGAAGAATGTACCAGTCGGTGTTGAGGAGGCTCAGGTTAACTATCCTGATGTCCGTGCGGATGCCCCTCACCTCCTGCAGATACCAGAGCGGAAATGTGTCGTTATCGCCGTTCGTGAAGAGGATTGCATCCTTTTTGCATGACTGAAGGATGTTGTAAGAATAATCAAACGGTATGAGATTCCCGTGTCTGTTATGACTGTAGAGATTCTCGACGAACATGTTCAACGGAGACATCAGGAAGAACAGAATTACGAGACCGACGGTGGCGTAGAGCCTTTTTGCGGGAGAGGTGATCTGTTCTCCCGCGTATTCCACGATCCCGGAAACTCCAAGACCAATCCAAATTGAAAAGCCGAAGAATGCGCCCACGAAAAAATAATCCCTTTCCCTCGGCTGAGACTCAAACATGTTGAAGTACATGACCAGTGCAAAGCCCATCATCACGAACAGGGTTAGAAAAGCCAACGCAAATTTCCAGTCTCTCTTGAAATGATACCACAGGCCGAACAGCCCCATGAATAGGGGAATTCCGTAATATCTCGCGGGGTAACCTTTGCTGCCGTCGAACCATCCTTCTGCTGTCTTTATGAAGGCTACCGGCGCATCCTGGATATCGCCCGCCCGGCCGATGAAATTGAATCCGATGTATCTGAGGAACATGTGATTCAACTGATATTTCCAGAAAAAATCCCAGTCGGAGGAATACTTCCGATAATTCTGCATGTGTGCGGGATCATTCGTGTCCCAGCGTCTCTTCAGAATAGGTGGCTGCTGGCCATACTGAGAACGGCTCAGATATTCGACCAACCTTGGCAAAGTATCGGGTGCATTTTCGTTAATCGGCGGGTGAGAGCCAGCGCGAATTAGTATTAGAGTATAAGTTGAGTATCCGAGGATTATCAGTAGGACCGCAGTCAAAGATATGCCAAGAATCCTTCTGCTATTCTTTTGAGCCCGGTAAACCCCGTAAACAGAAGCCGCCAGTAGACCAAGCACAAATATTCTCAATGAGGAGCCGTTGGTGACTGATACAGGACCCGCGGAGAAATTCCCGTTGAGCAGACCCGGAAGCCATTCCACTATTACGGGAAAAATCACGAAAAATGAAAGCATCGATATGACAAGGAAGTACAAGAAGGTTCGCCACGCAAATTCGTAATACCTGAAATAAACCAGCAGAGCTACCGTGAAATAGGCGAGCAAACTCAACTGATGGACGCCGATCGAAAGCCCCATCAGGTATGCAATCAACAAAAGATATCTGTCGCTGCCCGGTTCTTCTGCCCTTTCAAACCAGACGAGTGCCAACCAGACGACGGACGCCACGAAGAGCATGCTCATCGCGAATACCTCTGATTCGACGGCATTGAACCAGAAGGTGTCCGTAACTGAATACGTGAGTGCCCCGATCGCAGAGGAAGAAAAGACAAGTATTGCAGACAATGGATTGGTAGGGGACCCTTTCCACCGGGAAATTATCTTCACGCCGATGAGATACATGAACATTATCGTCAGCGCGCTCGATAGAGCTGAGAGTAGGTTTATTCTGAAACCGGAATCCGCCCCGACCGGGACCATCATGGCCAGCCGCCCCAGTATCTCAAACAACGGTGTACCCGGAGGATGAGGAACCTCCAAGGCTATGGTCGCCGCCGCGAGTTCACCGGCATCCCAGAATGCTACTGAAGACTGTGTTGTGGCCGCATACATTATTAGCGTTAGCACGAATATTGCTGCGGCGATGTAGCCGTTCAGTTTCCGAAAATTCATGGTTAGCCCGCCTGACTTTTTGGAATATTTTCCCGATTAAATTATCCCAGCCACCGTTAAGAAACAAGGTTACCGGTCTTGGGAATGGCAGTCCGACCTGAACGAAACGTGGCAAGCGCCGGCTAGTGCTTTTTGTCACATCGATTAGGGGTAGGACTTTCATATTTTGATGAGGCTGGGTGTGCCGGTCGTGCGGCCCGTGCAGTCCAAGAAAACCACATAATCCATCTAGATCAGGAGGCAATATGAAGCGAGTGTTTTCCGTTTTAATAGTAGTTGCAGCGTTCGGCTTTCTATTCGGGAGTTGCAGCAAGGACAGCGGAACCGGGCCCAACGCGGAGTTGTACCCGGTCACTGCAAAAATTCTTAACCCTGCGGGAGAACCGCAAGGCGGCGCGATCCTGAAACTGGCGGGCAAAACGGACAGTGATCCGACCTTTGCGACGGTCACTGATGATTCCGGCATCGGCACCATCAAGGCCCCGGCAGGGAATCAGACTCTGATCGCGAAAATGGGATCTATATTCCAGACCCAGTTTACCGTCAATGTTCAAGCCAGCCAGTCAGGAACGCAGGCAGGGACCGTGACGCTTCAGCAGAATACTGCGCTGAAAGTCCTTGTGGTCTACGGCGGATGCGAAGAGCTTGAAAACGTTCTGAGTGACCCCGCAATCGGTTTCACGAAGTTCGACACCACGGACGTCAACTACATGAGAGTCAGGGCAGCGTCCGATTCAAACGCGACGCTCAATTACTTGAAGAACTACACGCTGGTTTTTTCGGACTGTAACTGTGGAGATGAACATTCCTATCCCGTTCTCGCCAGGACTTACGGAAGGTATGTATCCCAGGGCGGCAAGATATACGGTGGCCATTACAATTACATGAACCTCCAGTATATTTTCTCGCAGAACTACAAGCAAGAAACGTCCACCAGCGGCGATTCCGTCACTGTCCTTGACGACACACTCAGCAGTTACGTCGGTTTCAAGGTGGCGGCCTGGACCGCGTCATCGAACCTGAACTACTACGAGCAATTTCTCGATCCGCCGAGCACATCGAAAGTCTATGTCATCATTACCGGGACTCAACCGCCTACGCCGGTCATCATTCTCAACACGCTCGGAAGCGGCAAATACCTGTATACGATCTACCATAATCAAGACATCCTTGCCTACAGCTACGGCACCGTCGATCCGAGACTCATCAAGATTGTCAAGTATTTCCTGTATTCGTTGTAGGGGTAAGTGAATCTATACGAGAGCCGGCCGCGCGAAGCACGGTCGGCTTTTTCTTATCCGGTTGAATAACCGCTTCCGACAAGTCTTTGCTCGAATTGAGGGAATCAGCTAAATTAAAGGCGACATCATTCCCCCATGGGAATGTGCCCGGGCGGAACGAGCCCGGAACAATTTGCCCCTGTAGCTCAGTTGGATAGAGCAAGAGTTTCCTAAACTCTGTGTCGCGTGTTCGAGTCACGCCAGGGGCACTAAAATTTAATAAGATCCAAATTCCAAGTTCCAGACAAGGACAAAACTTCAAGCTGAAAAATTAAAAGGCGGAGATTTTTTTGAAATTTGTTTTTGTAGTCGGGATTTGTTCGGAGCTTGGTATTTAGGGCTTGGAGCTTGAAAAGAAATGAGACTTAGCACCTATTTCCTTCCGACACTAAAGGAAAATCCCGCAGATGCGGCAATGGCGAGTCATCGCCTTATGGTGAGGGCGGGCTTGATCCGTCCGCTCGCGGCGGGGATTTATTCCTGGCTTCCGATGGGCTGGCGCGTCATGAAAAAGGTGATGGAGATAATACGCGAGGAAATGGATGCAATCGGGGCGCAGGAGTTTCAACTTCCGGCGCTTAATCCCATAGAGATTTGGGAAGAGACGGGGCGTGTCGAGGCGTTCGGCGACACACTCTTCCATGTGAAGAACCGCCCCCTCGTCCTTGCACCGACACACGAGGAAATATTCACCACTATAGCCAGAGACAATATAAAATCTTACCGCGATCTCCCGCAGATCTGGTACCAGATCCAGACCAAATTCCGGAACGAACCCCGCCCGCGCTCGGGCGTAATCCGCGGCAGACAATTCTTCATGAAGGATTCGTATTCTTTCGATACCGGCTTCGAAGGGCTTGACAAGAGCTACGGGCTCCACAGGGAAGCTTACAAGAATATTTATTCAAGGAGCGGGTTGAATTTCTTCATCGTGGGCGCGTCGAGCGGCGCAATGGGCGGAACCGGCTCCCAGGAATTTATGGTCGAGTCGCAGGACGGAGAGGATACATGCGCCCTCTGCGACGAATGCGGCTACGCGGCGAACCTCGAGGTCGCTTCCAGCCGGCTTAAGCCTGTAGGAAGACTGGGCATATCGAATCCCGTCGAAGAGATCCATACACCGAACATCAAGACGATCGATCAGCTCGCCGAATTCCTGAAGATTTCTACCGAGCGTCTTGCCAAATCTCTTGTTTACAAGGCGGACAATTCTGCCGTACTTGTTCTCATGTCCGGAAATGACCAGCTCAACGAGGCCAAACTCACAGCCGCACTCGGGAAGACTGCGACTGCAATGCAGCCGGCGGATCTCGCCGCCTTCACCGGAGCAAATGCCGGATCGATCGGGCCCGTCGGGCTGAAGAATTTCAGCATCATTGCCGACAAACGACTCGAGGATGCGAACGAACTGATCAGCGGAGCGAATAAGGACGACTTCCACATCGCCCACATCGATTTCAACCGGGATGTCAAGATAGACGGTTATTACGATCTGCGGACGATCGAGGCCGGCGAATCCTGTCCGAACTGCGGCCACGGCCTGAGGATCGTCAACGGAATTGAGATAGGACACATCTTTAAACTCGGCACCAAGTACTCCGTTTCCCTTCGCGCGAACTTCCTTGACGAAGCCGGCGCAGAAAAACCGATCGTGATGGGAAGCTATGGAATCGGAGTCGAGCGGATAATCGCATGCCACATCGAACAGAACCACGACGACAACGGGATCAAGTGGGACAAGTCGATAGCACCGTTTGACGTTCACCTGGCTTCAGTGAATATGGATAACAAGGATGTAGTTGCCGCGGCCGAGAATATCTATTCGGAACTTGAAGAAGCCGGGATGGAAGTTTTATACGACGACCGCCAGGGCGTGAGCCCGGGATTCAAATTCAAGGATGCCGACCTTCTCGGCATGCCGGTCCAGGTCATCGTCGGCGAGCGAAACCTGAAACAGGGAAACATAGAACTGAAGATCAGGAAGACCGGCGAGCGGAAAATCTTCCCGATGGGTCAGCTGCTCACAGAGCTGAAGACTCTTTTGAAGAATTGACATACGCATGCTGCCTTGCCTCGTGCAAAGCGGGCCGGGCGATTTGCGATGTGATTGCCTCGAGCGCGAATGAATGACGGGATTGATTGATGAAGTATAGGCTGTTGGTCGGAGGGAAATGGGTTGAGACGAAGGATCTTCAAACCGTAGTCAATCCTTACGACGGGACGGTTGTGGGCGAAGTTTTTCAGGCGGGGGTCCCGGAAGTCGAGCAGGCAATAGATTCGGCGGAGAAGGCCTTCGAAGTCACCAGGAAACTGCCGTCGTACAAGCGCGCGGGGATTCTCACAAACGCAGCCGCGCAAATTCGCGAGAGGAAGGAAGAGATTGCGAAGATGATGACACTGGAGTCGGGCAAGCCGATCCAGTTCACACGCGGTGAGGTTGACAGAGCGGTTCTTACTTTTTCAATTGCAGCTGAGGAGGCCAAGCGAATTCCTGGCGAAGTCGTATCTCTCGATCTGGCTGCCGGGTCGGAGAATCGCTGGGGCGTTGTAAGACGGCATCCTGTCGGCCCGGTTGCCAGCATAACGCCGTTCAATTTTCCCCTGAATCTCGTTGCACACAAGATAGCTCCGGCAATTGCAGCTGGGAACACGGTGGTGCACAAATCGCCGCCGCAGACGCCGATAACTTCAGCGGTTCTGGCCGAGATCCTGATGAATTCCGGTGTTCCCGAGGGAGCGGTCAGCGTGATCTCGTGCAGCAATGAAGTTGCGGAAAAACTTGTCACCGATCCGCGCATGAAGATACTGAGCTTCACAGGAAGCCCGCGCGTGGGCTGGTACCTGAAATCGAAGGCTCCTAAGAAGAAAGTCATTCTCGAACTCGGAGGGAACGCTGCGGTGATCGTCGAGCGTGACGCGGATCTTGATCCGGTGGCCAGAAGACTTGTCGCAGGTGCTTTTGCCAACGCCGGCCAGATATGCATATCGGTGCAGCGGATTTACGTCCATCGGGATGTATATGAGAAGTTCCGGGATTGCCTCGTGTATGAAACGAAAAAAGCGAAGGTTGGAGACCCGCTTGACGACAAGACGCTGGTCGGACCGATGATAAACAGTCCAGAAGCCGACCGCGCTTTCAACTGGATCGACGAAGCCAGGAAGGCGGGAGCGACCATTCTGACCGGCGGAGGAAGGAACGGGAATATGATCGATCCTACGATATTGGAAAATGTCCCGCCCGATGTTAACCTTTACTGCGAAGAGGCATTTGCGCCAGTCGCGATTCTGGAAACATATTCGGATTTCGATGAGGCGATTCGGAAAGTGAACGATACACGGTTCGGCTTGCAGGCGGGGATTTTTACGAACGACGCCCGGAAGATTTTCAAGGCATTCGACGAAATACAAGTTGGTGGTGTGATAATAAATGACTATCCTACTTTCAGGATTGACAACATGCCTTATGGAGGCATCAAGGACTCGGGCTTCGGCCGCGAAGGCGTCAGATACGCCATCGAGGAGATGACCGAACCTAAACTGCTTGCGTTGAACTTGTAGTACCTTTTTCGAGACAAGCAGATTTCGGTCAGGGAGTCGGAGTGAAGCTCGCGTCTGTGTTCTTCGCGGTATTGTTTTCATCGTGCGCCCTGCTGGCGCCGACCGCGAGTGTCCATCTTACGAAAGTCGAAAGCGATTACAATCTTCCCGCCGACGACACGACGAAAAGTATTCTGATCATCAACACAAACATGCACGTGGATTTCAATTTGAGCGGTTCCAACATAATAAAACTGACGCCCGGCAGCTGGGAATTTGTCGCTGACGGAATCCAGGAGGGGTGGTATTATGTCGACATCGTCGGGGCCGCCACGTGGGTGAGGAACGTGCCGGTATATTTTTACGGAGGCGATCAGATATCTTTCGACGTTGGACCTGATCACCTCGACATCGACGGCAGGATCTTCTTCGACTCTTACAAGGAGAAGAATACATTGTATCCGTTCTATCCGCTCCTCTCCATGAACTGCTTCGGCTGCACGGCGCAGCCCATACTGAGGCTTGATGGCAGCCAGATCGCCGTTACGCAACCTTGGATGACGGTTTCGCCCGGCTGGCACACTATCGAGATATACAGCCCGCTGGATCATGTTCAGCTCTACTACAGGACTCTATTCGACAATTATACGATAACTCAATTCGATCTCTATCCGGTATCGATGTTTTAAACATGCCTCAATTCGTACATCTGCATAATCATTCACATTACAGCCTCCTGGACGGCGCAACCCAGATAGGCGACATGATCAAGCGCGCCGTTGAATTCAAGATGCCGGCCCTTGCGCTCACCGACCACGGCGTGGTATTCGGCGCGGTGGAATTCTACAAACACGCTAAGAAAGCCGGCATCAAGCCGATAGTAGGCTGCGAAATGTATGTGGCCAAGGGAAAAAGGACCGAGAAGAACGGCTACAACCATCTCACCATCCTCGTCAAAAACTATACCGGATACAAAAACCTGGTAAAGCTTATTTCCACGGCCCATCTCGACGGCTATTACTACAAGCCGAGAATTGACTTCGAGCTGCTGAGTCAACATCACGATGGGCTGATCGCATTGAGCGGATGCCTGAGCGGACCTGTTTCAGAGCCGATCGTCGAGGGTGATATTGAACATGCGAGGAAATCGGCGCGCATGTATAAAGATCTTTTCGGGGATGATTACTACCTCGAAGTGCACAGCCACGGTCTGGACGAAGAAAAACGCGTGCTGGCAGCGATGCCGGGGATTGCGAAGGAAATTGGCTCGAAGCTGGTGGCTGTGAATGACGGACACTACCTCGCCCGGGAGCATGCGGTGCCTCACAATATACTTCTCAACATTTCTCAGTCCAGCAACGGCACGAAGGATCCGACCGAGCTTCGCTATAAGGTCCCGGAATTTTATTTCAAGAGTTCTGAAGAGATGGAGAAGGCATTCGCGGACTATGATTTCGGGCCGGAAGCGCTTGAAAACACGCTCGAAATCGCAGACAAGTGCGATCTGAAGCTGGAACTCAAACAGGATCTCATGCCGCGTTTTCCGATTCCTGCCGGTGCCGGCGTAGCGAGTCCTGAGGAGTATTTTGAGAAGCTGTCCCGCGCCGGCCTGGAAAAAAGATACACTGAAATCACCCCTGAGATCGAAAAGAGGTTCGAGCACGAGATTCAAACCATAAAGAAGATGGGTTTCGCCGGCTACTTTCTCGTGGTGCAGGATTTCATCAATGCCGCGAAGGGCATGGGAGTACGTGTCGGACCGGGAAGGGGAAGTGCTGCCGGAAGCATCGTCTCCTATTCACTGGGAATCACGGATGTGGATCCGCTCCAGTACGGCCTGCTGTTCGAAAGATTCCTGAATCCGCAGCGCGTGTCGATGCCGGATATCGACGTCGACTTTGCGGACAATAAGCGCGACAGGGTCATAGAATATGTGAAGGAAAAGTACGGGGAAGAGTCCGTCTGTCAGATAGTGACATTCGGAACGCTTTCGTCGCGGGCGGTCCTTAAAGATGTCGGCAGAGTCCTCGGAATTCCGCTTTCGACGATCGACTCGATTACCAAGCAGATCCCCGTCATACTTGGCAGGGTGACGCCGCTTCAGGAAGCGATCGACACGATACCGGAACTCCGCTGGGTAAAAGGAAGCAACGACCCGAAGATAAAGCAGCTTATCGAATATTCGCTCGTGCTCGAAGGGACTAACCGTAATGTCGGCACGCATGCGGCCGGAGTCGTGATTGCCCCGGGAATAATTACGGACTACGTACCGCTCTACAAAACTCCTTCTACAGAAGTCATCACCCAGTATGAGTACAAGAGCCTCGAGGAGATCGGCCTGCTCAAGATGGACTTCCTTGGGCTGCGGACGCTCACGGTGCTCGAGGACACTCTCCGGCTCATCAGGGAAAATCACGGTAAGGATATCGATCTCAACGGTATCCCTTACGACGATCCGAAGGTCTACGAGCTTTTTGCTGCGGGCCAGACTGTTGCGGTGTTCCAGTTTGAAAGTTCCAAGATGCAGGAGTATCTCAAGAAGCTGAAGCCGTCGTCGATCGACGACATTATAGCGATGAACGCTCTTTACCGGCCGGGTCCGATGGACATGATCGACGACTTCATCGACAGGAAGATCGGGAGGAAGCCGATCGAGTATCTGCATCCGAACATGGAAAAGGTCCTCCGTCCCACGTATGGAGTAATGGTCTATCAGGAACAGGTGATGCAGATAGCCAGCGAGGTTGCAGGCTTCACGCTTGCCCAGGCGGACATGATGAGACGCGCCATGGGCAAGAAAGACAAGGACCTGATGGCAGAACAAAAGAAGTTGTTTGTCGAAGGCGCCGCCACAAAATCCATCGACCGCAAGCTTGCCGGGGAGATATTCGATTTAATAGACAAGTTCGCCTCGTACGGCTTCAACAAATCTCACGCAGCGGCCTACGCAGTCGTGGCTTACCAGACGGCTTATCTGAAGACGTATTACGCGGCGGAATTTCTGGCTGCGACTCTCACGAGCGATATTGGCGACATAAACAAGATGACGCTCCTTCTCGATGAATGCAGGAAGCTGGGCATAACGGTTCTGGGTCCGGACGTAAACGAGAGCATCGCAACTTTCTCGGTGGTAAACGGCATGCTCAGGTTCGGGCTGAGTGCGATAAGGAACGTCGGCGTAGGAGCAGCCGAGGAGATAATCAGAGCCAGGAACGAAGGCGGAAAGTACGAGACAGTTTTCGATTTCGTGTCACGCGTCGACCTGAGGGCAGTTAACAAGAGGGCACTCGAAAGCCTCGTTAAAGCCGGCGCATTTGATTCACTTGGCCACAGGCGTGCGGTCCTGGACGCCTCATTCGAGCGCATCGTGCAATTCGGACAGTCCGCCCAGGAAAGCCGCAGCAGCTCACAGTCCTCGCTGTTCGACGTTCTTGTCGGGGAGCAGAAAAAATTTGCGACCTATCCGGCGCTGGTCGAAAAAGAGGAGTGGAGCCAGGGCGAGAGGCTGAACCGCGAAAAGGAGCTTCTCGGCGTCTACATATCGGGTCATCCTCTCCTCAAGTTTGAACAGGAATACAATTCCTTCACGAATATCCGGCTCGGCGATTCGAGTACTGTCGTCGAGGGCGCCTCTGCGCGTGCAGCCGGAATTGTCGTCGACGTCAGGCGTAAAATCGACCGCAAAGGGAACACGATGGCATTCGTCCAGCTGGAAGATTTCACCGGCAAGGGTGAGTTGATATTCTTCTCGGACGCATTTTCGAAATTTCAGAACATATTGTTTCCCGATTCGATAATACTCGTTACAGGGAAGGCGGAGTCGAACGGCGATTCTGTCCGAATCATGGCAAGCGACGCTTATCCCCTCGAGGAAGCGGCTTCGAGACTTACCAGAAGCATCGCTGTCTCCATAGACTCGAGCGCCCGGTCGAAAGAACTGCTTTCCTCGCTTAAACAGATGCTGGGAAACTATTCCCGCGGGAATTGCTCGATATTTTTCAGTGTTACTAATGGAGAGTCGAAACCTATGATATTCAGGTCGAACGCATACAGCGTTAATCCCGATCGACAGCTCCTGGATGCGCTTTTTAACCTCTTTGGAAGAGAAAACATAAAATTACTTTCTTGAAACAAAAATTGCGGAAGGAACTTTTAGCATGAAGCCGGTCGTAGTCAGTACTCAGAATTTTGATTCCGAAGTAGTCAAAAGCAACGTGCCTGTCCTCGTGGATTTTTGGGCATCCTGGTGTGCACCGTGCAGGATGATCGCGCCGGTCGTCGAGGAGCTTGCGAAGGAATATAACGGTAAACTGAAAGTCGCGAAGCTGGACGTGGACGCAAACAGGGAAATTGCGATGTCCTACGGGATCATGAGTATCCCGACGCTCCTGATCTTCGATAATGGCCAGGTTGCCGACCAGCTCGTCGGAGCTGTCCCCAAGTCGATGCTTGTCGACAAAATCAAAAGGGTGCTCGAACGCAATTGATTTTTCGGTTGGGAGCTGACGACTACCACTCTGGTTTACCATGTGAAATAGCAAATAGTAGAACTATAGCAACGAAGAGATTCTATGAGTGATGCAGAAAGAAGATTAAAGATATACACCACATCGTGGTGCCCGGATTGCAAAAATGCAAAGAGGTTCCTGGATTCCCATAACGTGAAGTACGAGGAAATAGACATAGACCTGGATCCCGATGCCGAATCTCTTGTCATAAGGACCAGCGGCGGAAGGCGAGTGATTCCCACCATCGAAGCAGACGGAAAGTATCTGTTCAATCCGCCTTTGGCGGAGCTCGCCAGGGAACTGGATATAAAACAATAAATAAAGAATCGGCAGGAGGAGGAAATGAGGAGGAGCTTTCTAAGCGTGCTGGCTGTATTCGCTTTTGCGGGGCTTGCGGGCGCGCAGGGAATCAAAACGATTAACGTCAGTTATGTCAGCGGCACCGACACTGTTTCAGCTTATCTTGCAATGCCCGACGGAGCCGGAAAACATCCGGCGCTGATCGTCATCCACGAGTGGTGGGGGCTCCGCGATTGGATAAGGCAGAACGCAAGAGAGTTTGCGAGGCACGGCTATGTCGCCCTGGCAATCGATCTCTATCGCGGCCATCTTGCTGAAACATCTCAAGAGGCGTATAAGCTGATGATGTCCGTCCCGCCTGAAAGAGCGGTAACGGATCTGAAGGCTGCATTCGGTTACCTCGCAGGCTTGAAAGATGTGAACTCTTCGAGGGTCGGCGTCATCGGCTGGTGCATGGGAGGTTCGTACTCATACATCGCGGCGACGAATCTCCCGAAGCTTGCGGCCTGCGTCATCAATTACGGCAAGGTAGGCACGACGAAAACGGAAGTGGAGGCGATAGACTGTCCTGTGTTGTGCAATTTCGCAGAGAAAGATATGACTTATACGGTCAAAATGGGTAAAGAGTTTGAAGCGGCGATGATAGCCGACGGAAAGTCCGTCGAGTTCCACGAGTATCCCGGCGTCAACCATGCCTTCATGAACCCGAACAATCCGGACGTGTATGATGAGGCGCAGGCAGAGCTGGCCTGGAAGAACATCTACACTTTCCTGCATAAGCATCTCATGAGGTAAATCCCGGGCGACGGCTCATAGCTGAAAGCCGTGAGTTGGTAGCCTGCTGCGGAGGTAATAGCCCTTGATAAATCGTTGCGCGAACTCTAAATTGATCCTCGCGGGAAACACGTCTCGCTTCGCTCATGATGATGAACCTTCGGCTATGAGCGACGAGCTATCAGCTTTTCAGTCCCCATCGTCTAGTGGCCCAGGACATCGCCCTTTCACGGCGGTAACAGGGGTTCAAATCCCCTTGGGGACGCCACCTCTCACCGTCTTCCATTATGCGGTTTTCATATGTCCCGCTAGTATATTCAACTTCAATTCTATAGGAGGAGACGATGACGGCTGAGCGCTTTGAGAGTTTCTCGCAGTTCTATCCGTTCTACCTTTCCGAACACAGCACAGCGTGGTGCAGACGAATGCATTTCGCCGGGAGCCTACTTGTTCTATTGTCCCTGATCAGATTCATCCTCACTTTCGACCCGTTATGGATTGTTATGATACCGGTGTTCGGATACGGCTTTGCCTGGTTCGGCCATTTTTTCTTCGAGAAAAACAAGCCGGCCACCTTCAAATACCCATTCTACAGTCTTATGGGCGATTGGGTTATGTTTCGAGACATTATCGTGGGGAAACAAAAGCTCTTTTAGGGCGCTTCTTTTAACATGGCTTGTTCCGTTCGTCACTTGACACATCTTCCGATTCCTGCTATATTTTTCAAAAAGGAATACTTAGCGAAGGTTCGTTAAAGGTTTAAAATCGACGTTGCTGTAGACCTTTGACGAACTTTTTCTTGCCGAATTTCGGTGCGCAAGGTCTGCACGGGATTCGGCTTTTTTCTTATTGAGAGGTGGATGAGGAAAGTATCAGCTAAAGCAGGACTTGTCATCCTGCTGATCGTCGGAGTCGCGCTTGCGCAGAACAACAGGTCAGTGACGGTACTGTCACAGAGCGGTAGCTCGATCACTATAGAGGTCACGCCGGATTCGCTTGGCGCGGACACGATCATGGTAAACGGCGCGAAGTCACTTCAGATTTTGTACAGAGACGCTGTGCCTGAGTTCGACTCACACGGGGGATATGTCAGGTCGTTTATTCCTGTAATGGTGGGAGTGTTCTCTAATCAGATCCAGGTACAGGTTGTTCAGACGGACTACAGGACGGTGCAGATGATGGAGCCGCCGAGAAGTCCCGTTGTACCCCCGGAGCTGAAGGCACAGGCAGTATCACAGTTTGTCGGTTACGATAAGCCGTTCGACCAGCGGAAGCATTTTGTGGCGAGGATAAGAGTGTATCCTTATTCATACGACAGCACGTCGGGTTCATACGAGCTTCTCACACGAGTCGTATTCCAGGTGACATCTGTAGGGATGGGGACTCAAACAGTGACTGCGGCTGCGGATCCTTTGCTTTCGGGGACCCTTGTGAACTACGATCAGGTGAAGGACGCATTCGTGGCGGGGCCGTCGCGGCTTCTGAAAACAGCGGCGGCAAGTGTGCTGGCACAGGGGACATGGTATAAAATGTCGGTTTACCAGAGCGGCATATACAAGCTCACCTACGACGAGCTGAAGGCAGCAGGGGCACAGGTTGATAACGTAGAGCTTAGTACGATCAGGATATTCAACAATGGCGGTACTGAACTGCCGGAAGATCCGACGGCGGCGAGGCCGACAGATCTCGTGGAGAATGCGATATACGTGCACGATGCAAACGGCACGGGTAAGTTCGGTCCGAACGATTACGTATTGTTCTATGGCAGAGGGACGAAGGGCTGGAGCTACAACGGGACATCGAAGACGTTTTCGCACTATATAAATAATTACTCCGACACGAACTACTACTTCATAACGTGGGAAGGCCAATCTGGGAAGCGGATGACGGTCATACCGAGTGTTCATTCCAGTTCATATTACAGGCCCGAGACGTTCACGTCTGGAGTGTTCCAGGACTCATCGATGTTCAACTTGCTGGGGTCGGGACAGAACTGGTACGGCCCGGAGCTTCAGCCTCCGAATACGAGTGTCGACAACTCGACATATTTATATCAGAACAAGCTGTACGGATTGGACCAAACACAGAACATCACTTATAGGTTGGCACTTGCTTCACGAAGCGATCTGGGAACCATCAATTATTTCACAATCTCAGAGAACGCTACCGGCACGCAGCTCGGAACAGTGCAGGGCCAAACGGTGGACATGACGAGCATTAACAGCGACATCGGATATTTCGCATATCCGCTGGCAACCCAGACTTTTACCGGCACCGGCAATCTTCCGCTTGACCTCAGCATTTTGAAGATCACTTATAGTGCAACCTCGACTTCATCTATTGCCTACATAGACTGGATCGAGATACTGTATCACAGATATTTTCAATCTGTAAACGACGTTTTGGATTTCTATTCGCCGGACACAAGCAAAAATGTCTATTACTCCGTGGGAGGATTCTCGAGCGACAGCGTGAGGGTCTTCGATGTGAGTGACTTCTCTAATGTGGAAATGGTAGAGCCTGATTCGGTCAGCAACGGCACAGCCTATTTCGGGACGCAGGCGATCTCCGGTTCGAGGAAAGAATTCTACGCCGTGGGAGACAAAGGATATCTCTCGGTTCCTGTAATTTCAAGTGTCGGTAACTCAAAACTGCGCAGCCAACTTGCAGGGGCCGATCTTATTATCATAACGGCCCCCCAGTTTGTGAGCGAGGCTGACGAATTGTCTAACTGGAAGCAGAGCAACGACGGTTTGAAAACAACGGTTGTCACGACGACGGATATTTACAACGAGTTCGGATGCGGCATCCCGGACCCGACGGCGATAAGAGATTATCTTAAGTATTCGTACACGAACGATCAGCTGACGCCGTCATATGTGATCCTTTTCGGCGCCGGTTCGTACGATTACAAGAGCATCGCAGCGCAGGATACCGAATTTGTACCTCCGTACGAGTCGCAGGAATCTCTGTATCAGGTCAATACCTATGCAACGGACGACTATTTCGTCCAGTTTACCGCCCCCTTGATGCAGACGCCGATCTCAATGGTCATCGGAAGACTCCCCGCGCGGAACGAGGAAGATGCGAAGGCGCTGGTGAGCAAGATCGAAGAATACGAGAGTTCTCCGGACTACGGGAGTTGGAGAAACCTCATCACCTTCGTCGGCGACCAGGGGATCACGACGCTGGGCGGTGACGACGGTCCTCTTCATACCAATGCGGCCGACGCCCTGGCACAGTACTTCACCCCGAGCTCGTTCGACAAGCGCAAGATATATCTCGTGCTTTACCCGGTTGTGAACACGGCGCAGGGGCGCCGCATACCGCAAGCGGCCTCCGACATCGTGAACCAGATCAACCAGGGAACGCTTGTGATAAATTTTGTGGGACACGGTGCACCGAACGTCTGGTCATACACTCATGTCTTTGAGAACGCTGTTACGATCCCCCAGCTGACGAACAAGAACCGTCTGGCAGTCTTCGTCGCCGCGACTTGTGACTTTTCCAGGGATGATGACCCGACGCAACCGAGCGGGGGAGAACTCCTGGTGAATTCATCTCAGGGCGGTGCCATTGGAGTAATAAGTGCCACGAGGGTTGTCTACTCGTCCGACAACGAAACGATCAACCAGGACCTTTTCACGAAGCTGTTCGCCCAGGACGCACAGAGAAATCCCGTGAGAATCGGTGAGGCGCTTTTCAATGCCAAGCAGTTGGATTACCAGCTCTTAACATACATCAAATATAATTACCTCGGCGACCCTACGGTCAGGCTCGGGATGCCGAAATATTATGCGAATATTGACAGCCTCAACGGCCAGTCGCTCGTCCAAATGAGGTACATCCGTGCTCTTGATAAACTCGACATCAAAGGTACGGTCTATCACCCCGATGGAACTGTGTGGAACAATTTGTCAAGTACTGGACTGGTCACTATCTATGATTCGGACAAACTCGTTTATGTGCCGCTTTGGAACATGTCATACTCGTTCCAGGGATCAATACTCTTCCGCGGTCAAATATCGATTGACGGAGGCAGGTTCGAGGCGCAAACAGTCATACCGTCGGATATATCTTACAGCAACCAGCAGGGGAAGATAGAGCTGTACTTCCAGGGTGGCGGATCAGACGGACTGGGATACACCCGGAATGTGATCGTAGGCGGGACGGACACCAACGTGACGAACAACCACGTGGCACCGCAGATCAGCATATTTTTTGATTCGCGGGATTTCAAGAACGGGGATGTGGTGTCGGCGAATCCGACGATGATAGTGGATCTTCATGCGGTGAACGGGCTGAATCTATCGGATGTAGCCGTAGGTCACAGCCTGGAGGCGACCTTCGACGGACAGGAGTCGGTAAACCTCGCACCGTATTATACGGGTAAGTTGAACTCGTACCAGGACGGCACTGTTACATATCCGGTGACAAGCGATCTATCGTATGGACAACATTCGGTGACAGTACAGGCTTTCGACGTGTTCAACAATCCGGCGGAAGAAAGTGCGACGTTCGATGTGGAGACGGACACGACGTTATCTATTCGGAACGTATACAATTATCCTGATCCGTTCAGGAACGGTACGGCGTTCACGTTTCAGAGGACGGCGGCGGGGGGAGCTGGAGAGCCGGTGAACGTAACGATAAAGGTTTTCACGATTAGCGGAAGATTGATCAAGACGATTAAGGCGTACGGAATTACAGACACTTTCGTGAAGATAGACTGGGACGGACTCGACGACGAAGGAGACCGGTTGGCGAACGGAGTGTACCTCTACAAGGTAATTGCGACGACAATCGACGGGGCATACAGCAGCGAAGCCCTCGGCAAAATGGCGGTGGTACGATGAAGTGGGTAGAAACTTTTGAACCAACTATTTATACTGAGATTTAAATGAGGAGTAATGATTTATGAAAAAAGCGATGTGTGCGGTAGTTGCAGTAGTTTCCGTGCTCGCGCTCAGCGCCGGTGCATACGCACAGGGTGAGACTGCCGTTCCGTTCCTGCTTATTTCCCCGAATGCCCGGGCCGGCGGCATGGGAGAGACGGGAACGGGTCTTGCCGACGACGGCTCGACAATATTCTGGAACCCGGGAGGGCTGGCTTTCCTCAGAGGTGACCATATCAGCCTGACGCACGCGCCCTGGCTGCCGGAGTTCAGCTCCGACCTTAGTTACGACTTCCTCAGCTACACTCATTATCTGGAAGATTGGGATGGAAACTTCGGCGCGAGCATTACCTATTTCAACCTCGGGACCTTTAACAAAACACTTTCGAACGGCCCGACGGTCGTGAGTACGTGGCACGCCTTTGAATTCGCGATCACGGTCGGATACGGAGCGCAGATAACTCCAGGACTCGGTCTCGGCGCCAACTTCCGATACATCAGAAGCGAACTTGCTCCCTTCGGCACCGAGCAGGAGGTCGGTACGGGCATCGCGTCGGACGTGAGCTTCGACCTCGGCCTGCTGTATCGTCCGCAGAAACTCTATATACCGCTCATCGGCAACCTGGACGACAGAGTCGGGTTCGGGCTTGACCTCAGCAACCTGGGGCCTAACCTCTACTACATAGACCAGGCGCAGGCGGACCCGCTTCCTACAAATCTCAGGGCAGGCATAGCATTGCATTTGCTGAAAAGCGAATACAACAACTTTTACCTGACGCTCGATCTGAGCAGGACAATGGTTCGGGTGACGACGGATTCGACGATAGGCAGCATCAATCCCAATGCCCAGGGCGGGCCGGATACGACCTGGAATTTCGTGAATTATGTGGACCCGCTTCCCAAGTCGCTCATTACGACGTGGGGCGACGGCAGCGGTTTAAAACGCATAATCATCAGCGCGGGTGCGGAATACTGGTACGGCAGCCCGAGACTGATAGCCCTCAGGATGGGTTATTACAAGGAAAATCCCCAATTCGGGGGAAGAAACTTCCTCACGTTCGGAGCGGGGATTCGATACGACATCTACGGATTCGACTTCAGCTATATCTCCACGTTCGATCAGAACAACCCTCTTTCGAACCAGTTAAGATTTTCTCTGTCTGTGAATTTGGGCGGCTCAAACGAGTTCTAAGCCATCAATCCGCTGGATCCTTCCGGCATTCGTCGCAGCAGCGGCAATGTCAGTAGGATTCCTCGGATACGCGATACCAGCATCCGCGTCAGGCGGCCCGCGTCCCGTAAAGTTCAGCCACGCGCTCACGGCCTTCCAAAGCATCCGCCCAAACGGCTTGCCGGCCACCGGGACGGTGAACGTACTTGCCATAATGGTACAGTTCCAGATCGACAGTACCAGCTTCACGAGCGGTAACGGCCACTTCATGATGTCGCCCGACAGCGGCCTCGATGCACCGCCGCATGACAAGACTTACTTTGAGAACCACCTCCTCTTCCTGAAGAATTATTTTTTTAAAGTCTCGGGAGGAAAACTGAATGTCAGCTACGCAGTGCTTGATTCCGTCATCACTCTGCCGCACCCAATGCAGTATTACTCGCCGCCGGAAAACGATACGAGTACCGCCGATAACCTCGGCCTTCTGTACCAGGATGCATGGCATGCTGCCGATTCGGTTTACGGCGGCAGTTTCCCCTTCAACCGGTATCAATGCTTCGTCATCTTTCACGCGGGAGCAGGGCGTGATATCGACTTCACGGCGAGCCTTGGTTACGATCCGCTGCCGTACAACCTGCCGTCGATTTACCTCAGTAAGAAAAGCCTGCAGGCCATGTTCGGTGCGAGTTACCAGGGACAGCCGGTCGACGGAAGCAGCTTCGATATCCCCAATTCCATAATTATGCCTGAAAGCGAACGCTATCTGCTGGTCGATTCCTCTCAGGTGCCGCCGGACTCTCTCCTGGACTTTACGCTCGGCACCAACGGCCTCCTCGCTTCGAGTTTCGGTAGCTTCCTCGGGCTGCCGGATTTGTTCAATACACAAACCGGCGCGACAGGGATCGGAAGATTCGGGTTGATGGACGGACAGTCGATCTTCGCCTATGGCGGACTCTTTCCACCGGAACCGTCGGCATGGGAAAAGATGTATCTCGGCTGGGTGAATCCGATGGAGGTTTCACCTTCCACGGTCACGCAATACGCCCTTTACGCCAACGAAACTGGGAAGTATTCCGTGCTCAAGGTGCCTGTCAGCGGCAACGAATATTTTCTATTGGAGAACCGAGAGCGCGACGCTCATCATAACGGCGAAGTCGTGACTACGTATTATCAAGGCGGTTTTCACACCACCGATATAGGTCTTGCTTACGATACGACGTATTTCGATGGCGTGGAAAGCCATAACATAAACGGCGTGGTGACCGACGCGGACGAATTCGACTGGGCACTGCCTGAACCCGATTACCCGCCTGACCGTTCGACATATTACGGCGGAATGTTGATCTGGCACATCGACCAGAACGTGATCGACGCGAACATAGCAACGAATACGATCAACGTCGACCCGTCTCACAAGGGTGTTGAACTCATGGAGGCTCACGGCGCGAACGAGATCGGCAGGCTCATTCAAGATCCATTTACCGGCCAGCTCTACAACTACGACGGATCTGCATTCGACTTCTGGTTCAAAGGCAATCCGATACCTTCATATACGAATCAGTTCACGCCGACGTCTCTGCCGAACTCAGACAGCTACAGCGGTGCCGATTCGCATGTGTATATAACAAACTTCAGCGGCGCCGACAGCGTCATGAGGTTTGATGTAATGGTCGGCGATTCGAGTATTCAGACAACCCCGGGTTTCCCGAAAAATATTCACGATGCTACCGCCAACTCCTCTCCGGTATTCGGTCATATCAGCGCCGATGGAAAACTCCAGGTCATAGCAAACAACGGTGACTCGCTTTACGCGTTCAATATGGACGGAGCCTCGGCGGGTTTCGATTCGACGGGAATGTTCTCGAGGGTCGGCGGACGATTCCAGCCGATCGTATCTTCGGCAAATTTATCCTCGAATACCGTCTACGCGATGGACGACTCCACATTTTACGGTCTCGTCGACCAGGATAAAAATCACAACGGTACTGCCGACGCTCTCTTTTCCACATTACTCCCGGCGCCGAATTCGCCGGCGGCGCAACCTCTGCTTGCTATGGGAACCAAGATAATTTCCTTCGGGAGTCAGCGGGGGACATGGTCGGTCTTCACGACAGCGGGCAATTATATCGGTTCGTACTCGGCAGTCATTGCAATTGAGGCAAAATCTTCTTCAGCCGGCGCGGCATCTTCTGCCGCGATGCTCCCTCAATTTGCTGCTGCCGATACAAGCACAGCATACATTAATATTGGCGGTTTCTACGGAGTTTATGCGGTGAACATGGACAGCGTGATCCTGGCAAATTCCTTGCATCCCATCACCGCTTTTCCCCCGGGAAGCAATGCACCATTGGTGATCGGAATGACGTGCGCAAGACTTTCCCCATCCGGCGGCGTGAAGATTGTCGAAATTTCTCCTCAATCGGTTTATGTTGAAAGCCCCGGCTCACAGCCCTCGAGAGTCTTCACCGCATTTCCCGGAGACACTATCGAGTCCGGTCCTGTGGTTGCGGACCTCAACGGCTCCGGTGACCGGGATATCATGTTTGCTACTCAGACAAAAATATATGCGATCTCATACACCGGTGCGGTCCTCAACGGGTTCCCGATATCAACCGTCGGCAGCGAGGCACTTCCGGCCGATGCCAACACAATCGTCGGCTCTTTATCTGTCGCAGACCTCAATGGAGACGGGAAACCCGAAATAATCTTCGGGACAAAAGGCGGAGAGATTTACGCTTTTACTGCGGCGACGGCCAAAATTCTTCCGGGGTTCCCGATAAGCGTCGGCACCGGACTCGCCGGAAGCCCCGCGGTCACTTACGATTCACAGACGGGCAATCTTTACCTTGCTGCAATCGGACTCGACGGCTACCTCTACAGCTGGACATTCAAAGCGACCTCCGCTAAACAGGTGTTATGGGGAAATCTTCTCGGCGACAACTATCACATGAATTCGATGACACAAGCGCTCGCGGCGCAGCCTGTCACACCGACAGCGACCCTCATGCCGACAAACCAGGTCTACAACTGGCCTAATCCCGTCACTAACGGTCTGACGAAAATACATTTCTATCTTCGCGATAATGCGACTGTGTCGATAGGCGTTTACTCGTTCGCAGGCGACAAAGTTGCCGACATGCAGACGAACGGTATCGGCGGTATCGCCAATGAAGTCGATTGGAACGCGAGCAACGTGCAGAGCGGAATATACTTCGCACGTGTCGAGGCTGTTTCATCAAAAGAGCGGGATGTAGCTATTATAAAGATCGCAGTCGTTAAGTGAAGCTCTCTTTATTCCGGAATATCCGGCGAATCAATCCATTATTCCTTCATTCCATCATCCCACTGTTCCTTCTATGCGCCCGTTTTGCCGTCGCGCAGGACGAGTTTATCCAGCCGGAACTAAAGTGGCAGACAATCGAGACTGAACATTTCTACGTTGATTACTACCCGGGCGAAGAGCGTACCGCCCGGCTCGTCGCGAAAATTGCCGAGGAAATTTACGGCCCGCTGACAAAACTCTACGATCACAAGCCAGACCAGAAGGTCACCTTCGTAATCTGGGACACGGACGATTATTCCAACGGCGAGACATACTTTTACGATAACAAGATCAATATCTGGGCGTCGTCCCTCGATTTCGATCTCCGCGGAACACACAACTGGCTTCGCAACGTCGTCACTCATGAATTCACGCATGAAATTGAGATGAACACGGCGACCAAATTCGGGAGGCATTTCCCGGCCATCTACCTGCAGTGGCTCGGGTATGAAGCCGAACGCCGCCCCGATGTGCTGTACGGTTATCCGAACGTGGTCGTAAGTTATCCTCTGAGCGGCATCGTCATACCGGCCTGGTTTGCCGAGGGAGTCGCACAATACAACATCCCGCACCTGCACTATGACTATTGGGATACACATCGCGACATGATTCTGCGCGAATATGTGTTGAATCATAAGATGTTTACTCTCGACGAGATGGGAGGCTTCGGGAAGACCAGTCTCGGAAACGAATCGACCTACAATGCGGGATTCGCCTTCGTCCATTACCTCGCGACAGAGTATGGACCGGATGTACTGAGGAGACTCTCCGTCGCGATGCGGGCGTTCGATGCGATGACTATCGACCACGCGTTCCGTGAAGTACTGCACGAATCAGCCGACTCGGTCTACGGGGAGTGGAAGACTTTTCTTGAAAAAACTTACGACGCGAAGACCGCCTCCATTAAAGAGACGCTTCACCGGGGAGACATCATAAGCGATGTCGGATTCGCCAATCTATTCCCCGTGTTTTCGCCCGACGGCGAATCTATGGCTTACTGCTCCAACAAGAGTAACGATTATTTTGGAACGTCGGGGATCTACGTTAAAAACCTGGCCGACGGCAAGGAAAAGGAAATCGTGGACAATGTCGCGAGCGAGCTCTCCTGGTCCAGGGACGGGCGCTACCTCGTCTACTCGAAACAAACACGCTACAACCATTTCTGGAACAGCCTAGACGACATATATTCCTATGATTTGAAGGAAGACAAGGAGACGAGGCTCACTCACAGCCTGCGGGCGCGTTATCCGGACATTTCTTCGAATGACAGGGAAGTGGCCTACGTGTCGGGAAGCGACGGAACCGAAAATCTCTACATGGCCGACATCGATCTCACCGCCGGTCAGATATCGGACATCAGACAGCTCACGCACTTCGTAAACGGCGAACAGATCTATGAACCGCGGTGGTCGAGGGACGGATCAAAGATTGCGTTCAGCTTTTCGGTTCGGGCTTCGCGTCGGGTCGGGATTTACAGTCTTGCAGACAGCTCCTACAAGTTCGTCACCCCGACGGGGCAGGATTCTCGGAACCCTGTATTTGCGGATAACGATAGCGCTGTCGTCTTTTCCTCGGACAGGAGCGGCATTTTCAACATCTACAGGATGAACCTATACACGGACTCGACTGCGGCTCTCACAAACGTCCTGGGCGGCGCGTTCCAACCGACAATATCGGCAGGTGGGAATATGATCTATTCTCTTTACCGCTGGAACGGATATAAAATCGCCGAGATCAGAAACGTCGGTCCGATCTCCGGCCCGCCGAAATATAATGTCGACATCAATCCTCCTACCCTTCTTGCGTCGACGGCAGCCGATACTTTGCCGACGGACCTGACGCATTACGACGACATGAATATTCCTGATTTTAAGTCGGAGCCGTACAAAATCAATACGACGAGCATGTCGTTTTATCCCGTCCTGCTCTTCGACAATTACAATCCTCACGCCAGTTTCTTCGATGAGCTGAAGGCCGGGATTTACTTCACCTCGATGGACATGGTCGGGAAATACGATATCTTCGGCGGCGTGACGCTCAACAAGCTTCTCGAGCGCGATATATTTTTCCAGTTCGACTACAACGATAAAATACCAGGCCTTTCATCTCTGGGAATTTATCCGCAATTCACACTGGCGGCTTACAACCTGACGCGGGAAACAAACGGGGAGATAGGATTGGGACTCGACACGATCGGTGTGGGGGTTAACTATGATCTGCTTGAAGTAGACGCCTCTTTCAACGGACATATTCTATGGCCGAATTTTTCCATGTCGCTCGGATTTACGTTTGACCGTTATACCTCCACCGTTTCGGGCTTCCGTCTGCCGCCGCCGTATTCGTTTTATATAGGTTCGTCCGGTGACGTCTACTTCCTCGGCCGATCTGGCTATGCGGAGTTCGATTATTATGGGATCGCACCTTCGAGAAATTCGTGGGTAAACCCGCTCGGGATCAGGTCCCGGCTCAGGGTAACGGGATCGCTGGATAAATTGAACGCCGACGGAAGGTACTCTTATGTAAACGGGGTCCTTGTACCGTTATACCAGCCTTTTAATTTTGTCCAAGCCGAGTTTCTGAATTACCTGGCACTGCCGATGCTGAGGGACGACGACGCGCTTGCCATGAAGCTCCACGTCGGGTATACATTCGGCTCGACGATCAACGACTTTTTCGATTTCTATGCCGGCGGGCTCATCGGAATGAGAGGATATCCCTTTTATGCCATCGGTGGAAACCGGATGGCCTCGCTGAACTTGACCTACCGTTACCCTCTCTTTAGAGATGTAAACAAACAGTTCCTGCAGTTCTACCTGAGCGATGTCTATCTTTCGGCCTTCGGCGACGTCGGCAACGCCTGGGATGGAACGCCGGTCGAAACGAAATTCAAAAAGGACGCAGGGACTGAACTGCGTCTGAGTGGATTCTCTTTTTACAGTTTTCCCACGGCCATTTTCTTCGATGCAGTGTACAGCTTCGACAGGTTCAGCCTCAGTATTCCTCAGTTCAACATAAATGCCATATACGGAAGGGAATGGAGATTCTACTTCGGTCTCACATTCTCATTCGATATTGTAGACTTCGGGAGGCAAGGATGCGCACAGTTGTTTTGATGATGTTCTCACTGTCACTGGCGGCGAAGGCACAGACCCCCGTCAACGATGTTTTTTTTGTTCATTCACGGGCCATGACCGCTTTTGAGCCGAGCCCCGTTGAATTGACG
>JAJYJD010000220.1 GCA_021789755.1 Bacteroidota bacterium | reverse complement strand
GAGAAATGATGCGAGGTCGGCGGGCTTCGAAGGAAGCGCGTTGTGGTACCAAGCTACCGCAGCGTAAGTCGGCATGTATAAGATGTACGGCAGGTCGTTTCCGGGCGCGAACGCCAGCGTCTCAAAGTTCCAGACGGTTGAAAGGAAGATGACTCCGTTCAGCTGTATGCCGTCGCGCTCATACAGATAGTCCGCAACAGCGGCGTTGCGTGTCGTGCCGTAGCTTTCGCCGAAAAGGAATTTGGGCGAATTCCATCTGTTGTACTCGCCCAGGTACTGAAATATGAATTCGCTTGTCGCCTTGGCATCTTCATCGATGCCCCAGAACTCGGAGCCTTTCGCTTTTCCGACAGGCCTGCTGAAACCCGTGCCGATCGCATCGATTATGACGATGTCGGTGACGTCGAGAATGGAGTTAGTATTGTCCTCAAGCCGGTAAGGAGCGGGAGGTGTCGCATGCGGGTCGTTGAGCACTATCTTCTTAGGGCCGAGTGCGCCCATATGGAGCCACATCGATGACGACCCGGGTCCGCCGTTATACGCGAATGTTACCGGCCGCGTGGAAGGGTCCGTCACTCCGTCCTTCGTGTACGCCGTGAATCCGAAAAGGGCGATCGGCTTGTTTTCATCATCCCTCAAAAGCATCGTACCGGTCGTAGCAGTATAACGGATAAGCTTGCCGTCTATCGTTATCGAATGCTGCGTCGAGACGAGCAAGGGCTTCGGTATCGCCGATTCGCTGGAATCGTTCTTCACCTTCATCCCGTGTTCTTCCTGCGCGAACAGCGGCGCCACGGCAATGAAGAGAGCGAGAACGATCACTGACAGGGGTTTGTACATTTGGTCCTCCTTTATCAAATGAAGAAATGTGAAAAAACTACTTTATGTGAAAATGAATAGCAATCCAATCCTGCAACGCCGGGAACAGGCAACTCTTACAGACTTAACGCAGAGCCATGATGATGAAGGCCGCAATTGCCAGCGAAATTCCCGCGTATGAAGCGGGACTTAAAACCTCCTTCAATACCAGCAGTCCGAGGACGTTGGAAAGGATGATCGAGACCGCACCGAAAAGCGCCATGGTCTTGCCTAATTGGACGGACGTGAACACATAAAGTTGCCCGAACATGGCTACCGTCCGGATAGTAAAATAGGCGGCAAACCAGAAGCTGAGGAAAGTCGCGAGCGAAAAACCGTATTTGCGCATGTATGTCCTCGCCAAAAGGTCTCCTGCGCTGAACAGGATTTGCGAGCCGACGAGTATGATTAACGGCCAATTCATAGTTTTTTTATGGGAAAGTTAATAAATCCGCATCAGCTTCGGAAGCTTTTTTACCCGCAGGATACCTTTCCCGATTCACGGTCGAATTGCCGTCAACCGGACGCTTCATTCCTTCACTGCATTTGGCAAAAAGCCGCCTCATGCTCGTGCGGCACACTCGCGATCTGCGGTGGTGAAATCAATTCCGGAGTTTATTAAACTCATTCTGCATCGTAATAATCAAATGGTAGTCGATATGCGAATTATTGCCAGGTCTCGAAAACCCAAAAGGAGTCCTTTCATGCGGTGGCTTAAGTATACCCCGTTCGTTCTGGTTCTCATACCGTTATTTTTCACAGGCTGCACAAGCATGCTTCTCGTTAAGAGTGCATGGAGCGGCAACCAGATCGTCGTCGACGGAAGCGACAAAGACTGGGGCGACACCATGTTTTACATCCCGAGTGCACAGTTGACCGCCGGAATCCGGAACGACTCGAATTATCTTTACATGATACTGAAGACGACGGATCGCCGGCAGACATTTCAGATCATGGGACTCGGGCTCACGGTATGGTTCGACCCGAAGGGCGGCACCGGAGAAAAGTTCGGGATCCACTTCCCGATCGGCCATACTGAGGGAGACAACTTCAGAAGAACACCTGGGCAGGCACAGACAGGGGAAAATTCCAGCTTCGTCTTGAAAAGCCCCAACGAGCTCGAGCTCCTTGGCGTCAATGAAAACGGACCGGTGAGAATGACGGTCGCCGATCTTAAGGGAATCCAGCTGCAGATGAGGAACCTGGGTGACGGCCTGATTTATGAACTGAGAGTCCCGCTGCACACTTCGGCCGAAGATCCGTATGCGATAAACCCGAAGGGCGACCAGGTCGGAATAGGCTTCGAAGGCGGAAAGTTCGAGCCGCGCGGTCAGTTCGAAAGGCCGGGCGCTGGAAGAGGCGAAGGTGGAGAGGGAATGCCGGGAGGAGAAGGCGGAGTGGGAGGAGAAATGCCCGGAGGCATGGAAGGCGGCGGCATGAGAGGCGGCGAACGCGGAAGCTACTCTCGCGCGCAGGGCGAAGGACAGGCACCCAAGCAGATCGACTTCTGGCTGAAAGTAAACCTGGCGTCCGGTACACAGCCGTCTCCGACAATGCAGTAAAGATTTCATCCGGAAGTTTTGTCGATAAGGAATGGGGAGGCCGATCAGGGGCGGCCGCAAAGCAGGCCGGGGATCGAGCCGCACGGTTAGTCGCCAGCCGGACGGTGGTAATTCCGACCCTTGATCCTACCCCCCCTTTTCCTTTCCGGCTCCACGCCAATGTATTCCTTTGTGCGATCGTCAATATCCAGGATCCTATGAATACGACGCCCGGACAAGAATTGGCTGAGCAACAGCCCTCATGTACCTCCGCTCAATCGACAATTTCAGCGAAAATTGGGGACTTCATTGTTTCCTTTATTGAATGATATAGTTATTTTCAACGGCAAGAGTCATGTGACGGGAAGCACTTACAATAGACCGAATTCCGGAATTAAATTGTATACAGCTTTGCATAATTGCCCGAGGTCTTTTCAAAAACTAATATGACACCATCGGTTCAAGAACGTCTTCGCCTGAACATTCTTCTTGAAGATGTATCTGAGGAGCATTTCAAATCCATTCTGCCGCACCTCCGGGAGCACCACTATCTCGCCGGAGAAGTCATCATGGAAGATGAAAGCGACGAAACCGGTATTCACCTGATACTCGAAGGACGCGTCAAGGTAACGAGGCGAACGAAATTCGGAGACGAATTCAGGCTCGCCCTTCTACACCCCGGGGATTTCTACGGCGAGATTTCCCTGATCGACGGGCGGCCGCGATCGGGGAGAGTTGCTGCCGTGGACGACACGACCACTTATGTCCTCGGCAAACGCGACTTCGACAGACTTCTTCAGGAAAGTCATCCTTTCGCCCTCCGTCTCTTACTCGTCACGTCTATCAGGTTAAGGTCCCAGAACAACCACTTCATCCAGGAGCTCGAGCACACTACAAGACATCTCCTCATAGACATCCGGAGGTTGGAGCGGATCATCGATGCGTCCAAGATGATCAACTCTGCCCTCAATCTCGACGAGCTCCTCAAGGTCATACTGGATATCGCGGTCAAAATAGTCGATGCAGACAGCGGAACGGTCTACCTCGTCGACGAGAAGAAGGGTGAATTGTGGTCCAAAGTGCTCGAGGCTTTGGAGCCGATTACCATAAGGCTCCCGATCGGGAAAGGCATTTCCGGATACGTCGCCGCGACGGGCTACACGCTGAACATACCCGACGCGTACCTCGACGCGCGTTTCAATCCGGAGGTCGACAAGAAGACCGGCTACCACACCAAGACTATCCTTTGCATGCCGATGAAAAACAAGGACGGCAAGATCGTCGGCGTCTTCCAGCTCCTCAACAAGCGCGATGGAGTTTTCACCGCAGACGACGAGAATTCGATCAACGCGCTCTCCGTCCATGCCGCGCTCGCACTCGAGAAGGCAAGGCTTTATGATGAAGAACGCAGAAAAATAGCGCTCGAAAAGGAGCTTTCGGCCGCGCACACCGTTCAGATCGGGCTACTTCCCAAAGAACTCCCCGTCATCGAAGGATACGAGTTCTCCGCCAGGTCGATCCCTGCAAAGTCGGTGGCGGGAGATCTGTACGATTTCATCATGCTTGAAAACGGGCGAATGGCGCTCTCTCTCGGGGATGTCTCCGGCAAAGGAATGCCGGCCGCGCTCCTGATGGCAAATGTCCAGGCAACGTTCAGGGCGTATGCGAGGCTCTATCCGTCGGCCAGAGACTGCGTGCGGCAGTCCAATGATCTCCTCGTAGTCTCGACTGCACCGGATAAATTCGTGACCCTGTTTTACGGAGTCCTCGACCTGGAAACGCATGTCTTCCATTACACGAATGCCGGACACGAAGACCCTTTCTTTTTCCGCAAATGGAAAGGCGCTGTGAAACTGAAGACCGGCGGTATCCCCCTCGGCGTCGTCGACCACTTCCCGTTCGAAGAGGACAAACTCGAATTCAAAAAGGGCGATGTCCTGGCAATTTTCTCTGACGGGATACAGGATGCCGTGAATTCAAGCGGCGTGAGGTTCGGCGCCCAAAGGATTGAGGATACAATCAAGCATCATTTGAACAATACCGCCGAAGAAATAGCTGCCTCGCTCCTGGCGGAGGTGAGGACTCATGTATCCGACACACCCCAGTTCGACGACATGACTCTCCTCGTCATGAAGCGGTCGAAATAGTCCAGGACCCCCGACCGCCCCGACAACTCTAATACATTCTCAACAGGCTTCGATCACGCTGCAGAGGTCGGCCCGACCGTGCTCTTCCGTTCTTTCGATGCGGCATAATCGTAAGCGGGTTTGATCCTTTTATCCACAAGGAAGTAGACGATGGCGGCAACCATCACGACGGTCGTGCCGACGCCGGCTTCCGGCCCGTACCTCCCGCCTGTAAGCCACCCCGGACCAAAGTCGTGGGGAATGAATATCGTCCGGCTGGTCATCAGCCCGCTGACAGGCAGTGAAAGGAAAAAGCTCTGCACGAGGTTCCACCCGAAGTGCATTCCGAACGGGAAGTAGAGAGTCCTGGTTTTCAAATACGCGAGGCTGAGCCAAACACCTGCGAGCATCGTGTTCACGGTCGAGAAGAAATTCGCGTCCGGGTTCATCACGTGTATTACGCCGAAGACGAGCGACATCAGGATTGTTGCGGCCACCGCGCCCGTCCCCTCGATCAGCACCTGGAACGGGTAACCGCGGAATATCACTTCTTCACCCATCGCGAAGAAGCCGAACAACAGGAAGCTCAATCCGAAATTCTGGATCAGCAGCGCAAAGCTCTGTCCGGGTCTCAGGTCCAGCCTCACCGCCCCGACGACAAATTCCACCCCTCCGACAACCCCGATCATAGCGGCACCCAGAAGGAAGCCGAAGAGAATTTCTTTCATGATCTTTCCGTGATAAGGAAATCCAACCGAAGTGAATTTTCTCCTGTCGACGATTCTCAGCATGAGGTAAGTCGCCAGGAGCACGTCTAAATAGAAAAGGAAGAAAAACGATTGAGCCGGCACAATGCCCGACAATTTTGCGAGAACCGCGGAAAGATAATAAAGGACCAGCACGACAACGAAGAAAAGCAGGAAACGCCACCCGCTTCGTAGGTAGTGTTCTGAATCCAGGAGGAGGTTGTTCTTCGGTGCGAGTTCATCAGGGAGTTTCCTGATGGCGGCGACGGCCGCGACGGCAAACACACCGAAGATGAAGCCCAGTATGAACCAGTACCCCTGGTCCCTGCGGCGCAGTCGCGCAACCGATGCGGAAGCAAATGCGCAAACGGCCTGATAAATAAGTACGTAAAGCCAATATTCCGAGAAAAAGCTGGTTGGATTCATTTATTGCTCCACTGTATTGTACCGGACCATTCCCGTCACGGCTGAACTAACGTCGGGAGAATGAAGAACGAACACGTGGATTCAGCATCCCCGGCCGGACCGGCTTCCTTCCGATTCAATCGCGTCTCTCTTCTTCCCGGCTTTTCCCGGCAGGGTCCCGGGTCCCGTCGAGGATCCGTTTCGCCTCGCATAGGATTTCCTCCTCCCTCTGCCGTTCTCTCTCCTGTTCCCGGTACTCACGATAAATTGCGAAGCCCCCGAGAATCCAGATCAATACCGGGGCGATGGTAAAAACAACCTTTGCCGCAAACGGGGCCTGGCTGTTGAATAGAACGTAGAACGATACGATCATGAACAGCAGT
>JAJYJD010000219.1 GCA_021789755.1 Bacteroidota bacterium | reverse complement strand
CTTCCCGCTCAGGCTCGCTTCGTGACCATAAAGGCCAGGACAGCCGAGGCAAGCACAGACACTTCCACGGTGACATGTGATATCTACGCGAACACTTATCCCGCGATGGCTTACACACCGATGAGTGTAACTCTTCCTAACATGAAGCTGAACCGCGATAATGTCTTTTACCTGAAAGCCAAAGATGTTGCTAATGCATACAGTCTCGTGGTCAGAATGCCCGACACGACCCATACGTGGTTCGTGAAAAAACCGAAGGGCGACGTCCTGATAATAAACGACTACGGCTCTCAGACTCAGTCGCTTCCGTTCTACAGATCGGTCTTCGACACCCTGGGAGGGGGCGGGCTGAACGGAAAGTACGACGTGTGGGACATAAGGCTCGGAAAGACAAGCACGCGAAAGGGGGATCTTGTTCAACCGTGTGTTGTCCCTTCGTTCCAGGAAACCCTGAAGCTGTATAAATATATCCTCTGGTATTCGATCGACGATCAGGATTTTGACATCGCCCAGATATCTGTCGGGGAGTTCAGACGGGCCGGAGGTAAAATACTCTTGAGCTACGGGATTTCATCGTCATCTGACGCTTCGGGAGCGGCAGAGCAACTTCGCGATATCAGCGATGCGGTCGACAGTGTGACTGCGGGTGTTCTCACCGACTCGCTGGCTTCGAGCCCGATCGGGTCGAACGGTTTCGTCAAGTCGGGAACGTCCCTGATCCCCGTCGACTCCTCGCGATATCCTGTCCTCGTGCGGGACGGGCCGCAGTCAAATCCCATCGACGGCGGGAAAACCGTCCAGAACTTTCGAGGTGTATTTCCGTCGGTCGGGGCGACCGCCATCTACGATATTCAGCCTTACGGTGTCGATGGGCGCCATCCACACATCGGGATAATGAGCGGTGATGGAACCGCGTTCGTTCTCGGCGTCCCGCTTTATCGCTTTAACGGCAACGAGACGCCGCCGTCAGCCAACACGAGAGCGGCTCGGTTAATGTACAGAGTGTTTAAGGATTTTGGAGCGTTCTGATGGCGAAGCGCAGAAACCAAAATCCGGTTTGCAACCGACGACCAGGGACAAAGAATCCGAATTTGGAAACACGCGTGAGTTCCTCCTCTTTGCTCGTTGGAATTTTGTTTTTGTTTGGAACTTTGTGTTTGGAGCTTCTTAATTCGCCGTCATTCGGTCAGCAGAAGGGGAGCATTCATGGCAAAGCTGTCGACTCCGCCACGAAGGAAGGGCTCATCGGTGTGAACGTCATGATCAAGGGGACTTATTACGGCGCGACGACAGACATCGACGGAAATTATGAGATCAAAAACGTCTCACCCGGCTCGTACATTCTCACATTTCGTTTGCTCGGATATAAGGAGGTCGAGCATACAGGCGTCAACGTAGAAGAGGGCGGTGCGATCACGGTCAATGTCAGCATGGTGGAGACAGCACTTTCGCTCGGGCAGGAGGTCGTTATCGTCGGAGAGAAACCGATGATGGATGTCGCGGAAACCCAGAGCACGAAGACGATATCATCCGATGAAATAAGGATCTCGGCGGTCGAGAACGTAAAGGAAGTTGTCTCGCAACAGGTCGGCGTCGTCGCGTCGGACAACGAGATTCACATTCGCGGAGGCCGCTCGTATGAAAACGCATACCTCCTCGACGGCATTTCAATACAGGATCCTCTGGCGGGCACGGGCTTCGGCCTGCAATTGAGCGCTAACGCTCTCGGCCAGATGGAGATAATCACCGGCGGCTTCAATGCCGAGTACGGTCAGGCGACAAGCGGCATCGTGAACGTCAGGACAAAAGAAGGCGGCAGCAAGTACGACCTGTTCATGCAGTACAAAACCGATCACTGGGGGCTAAACGACAATTCGCCTTCGAACTTCAACTCCGACGATTACCAGGCGAACGTCAGCGGCCCGGAGCCGATCACGAAGTTTCTGCTCCCGGCAGTCGGAGTAAACATCCCCGGCGAGGTTACCCTCTTCGGAAGTTTCGCCGCCGGTTTCACCGATGGACAGGTTCTATGGGCCCAGCGCTACCAGAACGGGCAGGTCGTGACTTTCAGGATCGACCCGCCGTCCCGGCTGAACTCCTCAATATTTTACGGGACAAGATTTGCGCCGAGGCTCGCAAACAACTGGTATGGACTCGGAAAAATCACCTATAAGCCTGCCCAAACGTTCAAGATCAGTTACTCCTACAACCAGAGTGTGAGCATAAACCAGAACACTCAGTCGCTTCAGACCAATCTGGAATATGTCGAACCCAGTCCCGGCTACCAGTATGAGTTTCAGAATATTCTCGGAAGTGCGGATGTCTATACACATAACAGCATTGTGCAGGCAATCGACATTACCCATACCTTGAGTCCCAAGACATATTATGACCTGAAGTTCGCGCATTTCTTCACACAGCTGCGGGCAGACGCGAACGGCCTTTACTGGAATCAATATCAGCAGCCGATCGACGTGGTCACGCTTCCTCCTACATACTACAACACGGGCAGCGACACAATAGGCATAATTCCTGGCGACGGGTTTTACGACTTCGGCGACGGCTTCACCTGGCACGACCATCACTTCATCAACAACGAGGTCAGGCTCGACGTGACGTCATTCTTCACGGAGCAGAACAAGTTCAAAGCGGGCCTCGATATGAATTTCCAGGAGATGCAGCTGGTAGATATTTATGAGCCGTGGGTCGGGACGATGGGACTCAACAACGATATATACAGAGTCTATCCCGCGACCGGCTCGGCTTACGCGCAGGAGACAATAACCACCAACGGCATGATTCTTAATTTCGGACTGAGGTTCGATTACTGGTTCCCCGGTAAATATGTCGACGACGCCGTGAGAAATCCGCAGGTCGTCACTATCCCGCAGGCAATCCGCGACAAATACTTTCAGGATACGTACGATTTCTTCGGCAGGCGATGGAAGGGACGAATCAGCCCGCGACTCGGCATCTCGCATCCCGTCTCAGATAATCAGACGCTCTTTCTCAACTACGGGCATTTCTCGAAATGGCCGAGGCCGCAATTCGTTTACGCCAAGCTGGCTCCCAGCACGGCGATGTCTACGTACCAGGCGTTCGGCAATCCAAATCTGAATCCGGAGACTACAGTGAGCTACGAGCTCGGCCTCCGGAACCAGTTTACAAACGACGACGTCCTCACGGTGACCGCATATTACAAGGACATTTTCGATTATGTCCAGACGAAGCAGGCTCAGATTTATTCCGCCGGATTGATCGGGCAGAATTTCATCACCTATGTCAATTCGGACTACGCCCGCACGCGTGGAGTGGAGATCGAGTACAGGAAGAGAATCGGAAGATGGTTCAGCGGGACGATCAGCGGTTCTTATTCCGTCGCGACAGGCAAGTCAAGCTCTGAGGACGAGGGGATCCTGGCCGTTCAGGGAGTCATACAGGAGATGATGAACGAAAACTATGTCTCGTGGGACAGACCTCTCCAGTTTTCCGCAAACTTTTCGCTTTACAACGAGAAAGAGAACGGGATCTTCGGTTTCGGCAGGGGAATACTCGACGACTTCAACGCGTACTTCAGAGCCTTCTTCGAGTCCGGGAAAAGATACACGCCTTACTACTTCACCGGCGCGTATGCCTCAAACGGTGAACCGCTTTATGCTGCAGATATGAACGATCAGTACGGCAGGATTGGGGACAACTGGTTCTGGTTAGACTTCAATTTCGAGAAGTATTTTACCCTTGCCGGAATTGATTTGACGTTCATGGTTGAAGTGGAGAACTTGCTCGATAACAGGAATTCGGACATTATAAATCCGGTGACCGGCCGGGCGTATGAGCTTGGCGACCTGACTCCGTCAAATTGGAACAATCCTCTTTACCCGGAGCTGAGCGGGCAGATCAGTCCTTATCCGCTCGATCAATCGAGATACCTCACGCCGCGCAACATCAAGGTAGGGGTGTCGGTGAAATTATGACCAAAGGCTGGAAGGTGGAATTCGCAGGACAGAATCCGGAAGTCAGAAACCAGAACTCAGAATTGGGAAAACGGACAGTCTCATTTACGATCTCTTGTTTCCTGTTTCTGGTCTTCGCTGCCTTCGCCACCGCCAGCGGGCAGCTCCTTCCTGTCCTCGGTTCGCAGCGGGTCGGAATAACAACAGCCGAGTTCCTCAAGATCGGTGTCGGAGCTCGCGCGAACGCTATGGGTGAGAGCTTCGCTGCGGTCGACAACGATGCCTATGCTCTGTTCTATAATCCGGCCGGTATCACGCAATTCGACAAAACTGAAATCGCAATTGCGCACTCCACATGGTTCATCGGTTTGCAGCACGACTTCATAGGGGCAGTTTACCATCTGGACAAACAGAATTCCTTCGGAATTTCCGTCATCTCTCTTCAATCGGATGACATGCCGGTGACCACCGAAGTGCAGCCCACGGGGACGGGCGCCTATTTCAAGTACGGCGACCTTGCCGTCGCGGCGACTTACGCGAGGAGAATGACGGACAGGTTCAGCTTCGGCGTGACGGCCAAATTTATAAACGAAACGCTGGCCGAGCTATCCCTGCGCGGCTTCCTTGTCGACCTCGGCACTTACTACTGGACCGGGGTCGGTACAACCAGGTTTGCCGTTTCTGTCAGCAATTTCGGCGGCCAGCTCGCGCCGTCCGGCTCAGTGCAGCTGGTCGACGGAACCACAGTATCTAAGTTCCAGAGCTTCTCGCCGCCGACCATATTCAGGATCGGATTTGCCTTCGAGCCGTACCAGGACAAGACCAACAAGTTGACAGCGTCTGCTCAGCTGAACCACCCCGCCGACAATTCAGAGAACATATCGCTGGGCGCAGAGTATTCGTACGGCGCTGCCCTCTTTCTCAGGGGCGGATATAAGATCGGAGTTGATGAGCAAAGTTATTCGGCCGGCGCCGGAGTGAGGATCGACGCGGGCTTCGGTGCGATTTATTTCGACTATGCATTTACGCCGTATCAGCGTCTCGGAGATGTTCACAGGTTTTCATTAAATCTGAGATTTTGAATTGAGAACCGCCATACTCATCTTGATCTGTGCAGCTTTTCTCTTCGGCTGCAACGAAAAATCGAAATTGTTCAATCTGGATTCTTTGCCTACGGCTTCGGGCGGGCACGTAACGGGTGACACGAGCTACATTCAACTTAAGCCCGTGTGGAACGGTTTCGACAAGCCGGGAGCGATAAAGATCGGGTTCGACTATATCCTTTACGTAACTGAACCGGACAGCAACCGGATCCAGATGGTCGATCTTGCGGGAAACAGGCTCGGTCATTCACGTTACGTGAAACATCCGATCGGGATTGCGGAGGATCGCAGGTTCAATCTCATAATCGCCTGCGAATACGACACCGTGATAGGGACACAGATCGTCACCGTCGCTGCCATTGCCAAGATCAGGCTCTTCGAATACCAGCATGTCATTTCCGATGCGCCTGTCGAGATAGTCGCGCATGAGAGTCCGCGCAACCAGATAGTCCGTGACGCGTCAGGCGGCCTGATCTCGGGGAGAATCTACACAGGAGTCGCTGTCCTCCCGGACAACAGCTACTATGTCACTCGTTACGGGAACGATAATTCGAGCCCGGTCGACCCCGACAATAAGGTCCTTCATTTTGACAAGAATGATGACGAGTACTCCAGCGACTACATCGACCTTGTGCCGAATCTCACCGCCGGCGGCGGTACCGGCTTCGTCGTAATAAATCAGGTCAGCAGCATCACAACTTTCAACACCAAGCAGTACGGTTCCGACTTCATCATCACGCAGGTCGATCCACAGAGTTCGTACAAAGTGAAGTGGTTTTCTTTTGACCCGGGAAACGAGTTGAGAGCGCCCGAGTGGCAATCACGATTAAGTCTCGATCCCTCGACCTATGCCTCTGATCAACTTCCGGCGATCCTTACGAACATCTTTGTTTCGCCGACGGCAGTGATGGTGGATGATCGAAGCAATATTTACGTCGTCGATAGCCGGCTCGATAGCCTGATGAAGTTTGACCAGAACGGAAATTTGTCGCATGAATCGTTCGGTCCGGTTAAGGCGCCCGGTGAACTACTTCAACCG
>JAJYJD010000218.1 GCA_021789755.1 Bacteroidota bacterium | reverse complement strand
GTGTTGAACTCCAGCACCGAATCTTCGTACTCCGAAAGAAATTCGGGGAGCTTCTCCACTGCCGGATCGAGCCCGATGCAGAGATTGCTGTTCCGCTTCTCAATCGAAGCGGAGAGTTTTTTGAAGCTCATTTCGAACCGATAAGTCTCGAGTTGAAGTTTTTCCACATCATCGACTCCACCGGCCGCTTCGTCCTCTTATTATACTTTGCTGTTCGCTTCCGGTTGTAAGGCACGAGAACTTCGCCGCCGATCTCGAAATAAATGAGCTGTCCGATCGGCATGCCCGGGTAAATCCTGACCGGCTGCTTCACGCTGATCTCCAGCGTCCAGGTATTACAGTATCCGACGTCGCCCTTGCCCGCTGTGGAATGGATATCTATACCGAGTCTGCCGATGCTCGACTTGCCTTCGAGGAAAGGCACAAAAGTGTGAGTCTCGGTGTATTCCTGCGTCACGCCGAGATAGAGCCGTCCCGGAAGAAGGAGGAAACCGTCATGATCGTGCATCCTGATATATTCGAGTTCATTGTGCTTCCTCGCGTCGAGGATATCGTCCTTATATATGGCAAGCGTATCGGCGAGATGGACGTCATAGGAGTTGGATCCGAGATATTTCCTGTCGAAGGGTTCGATGACGATGCTGCCTTTATTTATTTCCTCCAGGATACGCTTATCCGTAAGAATCATGCTCTAATGTTCCTTCCTGTGTGCATAGAAATTTAGAAGAATTCCGATCATCATCCAATCGGCCAGTATCGAGGATCCGCCGTAGCTTATAAAGGGGAGAGGTATTCCGACGATGGGCGCAAGGTTGATGTTCATTCCTATATTTATGAAGACATGGAAAAGAAGGACGGAGGTGATCCCGACCGAAGCGAGGCTGGCGAATCTCGTTTTTACCAGCTCCGCGATCCTGATACCTCTGAAGAACAAAGCTCCGAAGGCCAGGAGTGTGAAGGCCGCGCCGACAAAGCCGAACTCCTCACCGATAACGGTGAATATGAAATCGGTCCATCGCGCCGGGACGAATCGGAGCTGCGTCTGAGCCCCGTGCAGATAACCTTTCCCGAAGAGGCCCCCGCTCCCGATGGCAACGCGGGCCTGCAGTGCGTTGTATCCTGCCCCCTGCGGATCCAGGTTCGGGTTCAGGAAAATCTGGATCCGTTTCTGCTGGTGGGGCTGAAGAAGCTTGCGGTAGAAATACTCCATGAAGAGCCCGAATGAAACCGCGACGAAGCTGAGCGTCACCGCGAACAGTTTTTTCCTGCTCAGGATGAAGAAGAGGACGCCGAAAATCACGACGGTCATGAGAAGGGCCGCGGTGCCTGTGAACTCCGCAAAGACGATAGCGACCGGCGCAATCAACCCGACGACCACGATCGGAGGCAGCCCTGCCCAGAAGAGTATCGGGAAGAATATGGCCAGATAAACGATCGTCGTGCCCAGATCGGGCTGCAACATCGTCAGGAGCATCGGCAGGGCCACGATGCCGATGGCGATCGCGATTACCTGCCATTGAGGCCGCTGGTTCGACTTCTCCGCCAAGAATTTCGACAGTGTAAGGATCGAGGCCACTTTGGCGAGCTCAGACGGTTGTCCGCCCCCGCCGAGAATCCCGAGCCAGCTCGTATGGCTGGCCACGCGCTTGCCCGCCACGAGAACGAAAATCAGGAGAAGGATCGCGACGATGTAGAAAAAGTATGCGCTGTTTTCGAGGAACCTGTTGGACGAAAACATGATCGCGATGGCTACCACCAGACCGATGGATTGCCAGAGAAGATCCCTCATGAAATAATCGTGCATGCCGGAATTGTAAGTGGCGCTGTTCACGGCCAGGAGGCCGATGCACCCCAGTATCACGGCAAGCGTAAAGGTTTTGTAGTCGAACGAGTCTTTGAAGAAATCAAACATCAGCGCGCGGCGGCAGTTGCCACCACTCCGTTTGGCTCTACCTGCGGAGCAATTCCGGTCTCATTAAGGTAATATTTTATGAGTTGCCCTGCGATCGGCGCGGCGTATGATCCCCCCCAGCCCACATTCTCCACAAGGACGGCGAGGGCAATTTTGGGATGGTCGAAAGGCGCAAAGGCCACAAACCAGGCGTGGTCTTTGCCGTGCGGATTCTGTGCGGTTCCGGTTTTGCCGGCTACTACCACTCCCGGTACCTGGGCCTCGTGTCCCGTCCCGCCGGGACCGTTCACCACCAGATACATGGCTTGCCTGATCTGGTCGAAGACTTCCGTGCTGATAGGAATGGTGCGCTCACCATATTGCGTGTAATATATTTTTCCCGTTTTTCCATCCTTGATGTATCTGACAAGATGCGGCTGGTAATAGTGTCCGTAGTTCGAGATCGCCATCGTATACGCTGCCAGCTGCAGCGGCGTGACACTCACCTCTCCCTGACCGATTCCGAGACTCAGCAAATACCCGCTCGTCCACCTGTTCTTCCCGAAGATCCGGTCGTAGTACGATTTCGACGGCATTATGCCGGGACTTTCTTCCTGCAGGTCTATGCCAGTCTTCGAACCGAACCCGAACATCCTTCCGAATTTTGTCCATGTATCGAATCCGACTTTCAGCATAAGATTGTAGAAGAACACGTCGCATGACATTTCCAGCGCCTTCTCGATGTTTACGGTTCCATGGACGGCGTCGTCACCGAACACTCTGCCTCCGTAATAAAAGGATCCCGTGCAATGGACCGTCCAGGATGTATTGATGACGCTGTCCTGGAGTGCAGCGCTGGCGAGCACCATCTTGAACGTAGATCCGGGCGGCAATACTGCCATCGTGGCCCGGTCAAAGAGAGGATGATCGGGATTGTTGAGCAGCTTGTCCCATTCGGCTTTCGATGTGTACCCGGAGAATACTTCCGGACTAAAATCGGGTGCGCTGGCCATGGCAAGGACTTCGCCGTCGCTCGGGTCGAGCGCGACCACGGCACCGCGCTTGCCGGCGAGAAGCGATTCGGCTTTCGCTTGAAGGCCTTCATCGACGGACAAGTAGAGGTCTGATCCGTCCTGTGCGGGAATATCTATCTTCCCGTCGTCGTACGGTCCCATCACCTGCCCGCGCGCGTTGACCGCAAGATACTTGTAGCCCTTTTGTCCGCGAAGAATCGTCTCGTAGCTCGCTTCAAGCCCAGTATAACCGACAATGTCGCCGGGTTTGTAATAGTCGCCGAGCGTTGTGAGCTGGTTCTCCGATATCTCCTTTGTGAATCCGAGGATGTGGGCGGCGCGCGCCTCGCCCACGTAGACTCTCTTTGGTTCTATATCGAAGTAGACTCCTTTAAAATCCTTCAGATGCTCTTCGATGGAATAAAGAGTCGCCACCGATATATCTCTCTTCAATCTGACCGGGAAAAAAGGTGAGATCGTCTCGCCGATCTGGATGCGCCTCACGATATCGACGCTGTCCATCTGGAGAAGGGAATCCAGCGCGGGGATTTGATCCGTCCTGAACTCGTATGGAATTACCGAAACTTCGTACGCAGGATCGTTTTCAACCATAACCTTTCCGTTGCGATCGAAGATCTCGCCACGCAGCGGCTGTTGAACAAAAACGCGGGTGGTAATGTCCTCCGACTTCTTTCCGTATATCACCTCGTTCACCAGCTGCATGTCGCCGAGCTTCGCCATGATCGCGAACAGCGCGACGACAATTACGCCCCTCATCATGATCGATCTTGCGCGCGAACCGAAATCGGCGTCAAACATAGTGACTCTTCCTGCCATTGACAAAGACAATTACCATCGCGAATACCGAAGTATAAATGGTCGTACCAACTGTGAATTTCATAAAGACATACAAGTAATCCAATTCTCCGGAAGCTATGATCGGGAGGGCGGCGAGCTCCGAAATGGCAAGCGTAATTGCGCAAATCCACGCGAAATTTAACGTCCTGGCCGCCAGCTCGATGTCGCTCTCCTTGAAGAAAAATCCGGCCGCGAAGCCGGCTACCACTCCGACAAACGAAGTGTAACCGATGAAGTGCGTCACGAGCAAGTCGTTCAGGAGACCGATCAGAAAACCTCCGCTCATGCCGAAGAGCTGTCCCTCTCGGAGCGCCAGGTAGACCACAAAGATGATCACCAGCTGGGGGGAAACCGAATTTATGGACGCGAAGTCATCCAGGAACTTTTGAACCAGGACCGCGGCGATCCCCAGCGCGACATATATTAAAAGCCGCTTTGTCATTTCCTCTTTTTGAGCCTCTCGTTCTTGAGATTTGCAGCGCCGGCAGGGTGTACATACTCCATCACGAACGCAGCCGAGATGGCAGTGAAATCGACCGCGGGCTGCACATCGATCTTCTTAAAAATATTGCCCGGCTCATCGGTAGATTTCGTTACCATGCCGATCGCTATGCCGGGCGGAACGAGACTGCTGAGCGAAGAAGTCTCGACAAGATCGCCGGGGCTGACCACGTATCGCCTCGAGACGTTTTTCATGGCAAGCTGGCCGTAATCTCCGGCCACAATCAGGCCGTCTGCAGAAGCATTGAGAAGTTTCGCCGCTATCCTGCTGTCGCCATCGAGCAGAGTCCGCACGAGCGAGAAGTCGTCGTTGACCGCAAAGACTGTCCCCACCAGGCCCGTGCCGGTGACGACGGGATCCCCGGCGTGAACGCCGCTGTTGGATCCTGCATCGAGAGTGAGGAAATAACGGCCGCCTTCCGAGCTGCGTCCGATCACGTCGGCGGGGATCAGCTGAGATCGCGTCTGCTCGCGGAACTTGAGCATTTGCCTGAGCTGCTCATTCTCCTCCATCGCTCCGCGTATTCTCGCCGTCAGGTCGATGAGACGTGCATTCTCCTCCCGCAGTTCTTTATTCTTTGACGCAAGCGTGAAATAGCCGATGACATCCCTGACACCGGCTTCAAGATAGGACGTCGTGAACAGGCCGAGTACTTGAAGGCCCCTGGTATGGACGTTATTGTTTGTGGAAATCAGGAAGAATGACAGAGAGATGAGGAGAGCAAATACGATGTAGTTCTTCGCAAGCCTGAAGAATTCACTGAGCCATTTAAACATTCCCTGCAACCATTAATAACGTCTGCTCTTTATAAGCACCTTGTTATATTCGGCAATCTTATCAAGCACTTTCCCCACGCCGCGGACGACGGCGGTGAGAGGATCTTCGGCGACATGGACGGGCAGGTTCGTCTCCATCCTGATTCTCTCATCGAGACCTTTGAGCAACCCGCCGCCTCCGGAAAGCATTATCCCGCGGTCGAGGATGTCGGCGGACAGTTCGGGCGGCGTTCTCTCAAGCGAGATTTTGATCGCGTCCACGATCGCGCCGACCGGCTCGTTCAGCGCCTCCCTGATCTCGGCTGAACTCACCTCTGTGGTCTTCGGAATTCCGGCCACAAGGTCGCGGCCTTTAACCTGTATCGTGATTTCCTCTTTCAGCGGCATTGCCGAGCCGACCTCGCATTTAATCGCTTCGGCCGTCCGCTCACCGATGAGGATATTGTGGTTCTTCTTGAAAAACTGGATGATGGCGTTGTTCATCTCATCGCCGGCGATGCGGATAGATTCCTCGTTCACTATGCCCGAAAGCGCAATTACCGCTATTTCCGTCGTTCCACCGCCGATATCGATGACCATGTTGCCCACAGGTGCATCCACATCGAGGCCAATCCCGATGGCAGCAGCCATAGGCTCGGCAATCAGATGAACCTCTTTTGCGCCGGCGTGTTCCGAAGCATCGCGTACTGCCCGCTTCTCGACCTCCGTTATCCCGCTGGGGACGCTGATGACTATCCTTCGGCTGGGTAACATGCCCGCGTGCACTTTCTTAATGAAAGCGCGAAGCATGCCTTCCGCAATCTCAAAGTCGGCAATGACACCGTCCCGCATAGGCCGTATAACCTGGATGTCCCGGTGTGTTCGGCCGAGCATCTCCCTGGCCTCGTGACCGATTGCGACGATGCGCTTGCTGTTTTTGTCGAATGCAACTATCGAAGGCTCTCGCAGAACCACCCCTTTGTTACGCATCCAGATAAGTGTGTTCGCTGTCCCCAGGTCAATTGCCAGGTCGTTGGATAAGAGTCCGAAGAATCCCATTACTATGCTCGTCTAGTGTTTAAAGTGTCTG
>JAJYJD010000217.1 GCA_021789755.1 Bacteroidota bacterium | reverse complement strand
ACGCCGCGCCAGCATCGCAAGCTCTTCGTCGGGGATTTGATCGAGCCGTGTGATCGGCCGCTGATAGTTTTTGCTCAGCTGGTCCAGCCAGACAAAAGCATTCTTTGCTATCAGCACAAGCCTCGGCATCCAGTTGAGGTCAGCGCTGAAATTTTCCGGCTCCGATTCTGACCCGCCAAATCTAAGAACCGGCTGAGATCCTTTTTCGCCGAACCCCTCGAACCCTGCCTTCCTTACCTTCGGCATTTTCGCCCTGTCTGCCTGAGCCTGTTCCAGCATCAGGAAATACTTTCCCTCTTCTTTTATGAAATCCATCGCTCCGAGCAGGCGTCTGAGATACGGCGATTTTCCGAGTATACTTTCCCAGTTCTTCGCGATGAACTGAAGCTGGTCGATTATAGAATCGGGATGGGCTTCGATAGGCGCCAGTAGCATTTTGATCAGAGGTGAATTGGCAGGTCCGTACTTTGCCTGAGTGTCGAAAAAATTGTCCGTTTGAGAAATGAGTTGAAGGTAAGAACATTTCTTCTCCAGAGTAGAATCGTCGATCAATTCGGAAATCGGTGCGAATGCCGGATTCCTGTTCTCCAGCCAAAGGAGTATGAGCTCCTTGAGAACTATATGATTCCTGGCGATTCCGCCTTCATCTCTGGCGATGAAATCCTGTGCCGTTTCCTGTTTACGATACACCGGCGTCGGAGGAAACAATTCCACAAAAGTCGTCTGAGAGCGGGTGATTTCTTTTTCACCCATACTTTTCTTAAGCCAATCATCCAGCTTGAAGAAAGCATCGGGGTTACTGTCGTTCACATATGAATCGATAACGAAGTGAAGTACTTCGTGCAGGAGTCCCATAGCGTTTATTTCGCTCGCTGAAACCAGTGCAGCAGCGTCAACATCCGGGACCGCGCGACTGTGTTTTCTTTTTTCGTTTATCTTCGACGCGAACGATTGCGCCGCGCGGGAATTCAGGAACAGCACATCACCGGTGATTGAAAAGAACGGCTCCTCAAAGCCGTACTTGTCGCGGGACTTTCGGGAAATGTCAAATTCATAAGTCGGAACCGATCCTCTCGCGAGTGCCGAGATTTTCTTCATGGTCTTCATTTTCTTTTTGAATCTATTCAAACAGGCTTAAATATGCCAATTCCGGCCAAGTCTCTCGTTGATTCAACGGTCCGCAAGACTTCAATCGGGGACGTTCTGAAGCACCTGTCCCCTGGCAGAATAATTCACCCCCGTTTTTCTTGACTTTTATGGCACGCTTGTCTAATTTCATTCGAATTTCAAACAAAATATCGAGGAGGGAATCCTGATGAAACGAGTACTGCATGGGGCATCATTTCTGTTGGTGGCTTTGTTATTCGCGACCAACCTCCTTCTGTCCGGATGCGGCACGAGCGAGGAAGCAACCCAGGCATCGGCCGGCGCCGATTCACTGAACAATGCCAACGTAAAGCTGCAGACGGAGAACGGTCAGCTCAAGAGGACTAATGCACAACTGGAGCAGGACAAGAAGGCCCTGAATGCAAAAGTCGCGGATCTCACTTCGAAGCTCGGACAGAGCAGCCAGCAATGGCAGGATGTTCAGGACCTTCAGGCCAGAGTGAACCAGCTCGACTCGGAGCTCACGGTCCAGAAACAAATCAATCGCGACCTCAGCGCAAGCAGCGCGGAGTCCGAGAAGACCTCCATGGGGATGGGCCACAGCACCGTTACAACCCGCGCCGAGTTCCGGCAAAAGTATAGCTCCGGCTTGAAGCTGTTCAGAAGCCGCAGTTACAAGGACGCCCTCGCGATCTTTCAGGACCTCAGCATGAGCAGCGCCGATCCGCCGATGGCGGGCAACACCTTCTACTGGATGGGAGAATGCTACTACGCAATGCAGAAGTATTCCGATGCGACAAAGGCTTTTCAAAGCGTTCTGACATTTCACAGGACTTACAAGGAAGGTGCCGCGTATATAATGCTGGGAATGTCCTACCTGCGACTCGGCGACAAGGAAAATGCCAGGTCAGCATGGGAGACGCTCATACAGAAAGATCCGAAATCACAGTACGCCGCGGAGGCTAAAGAGTATCTGGGTCAGCTGTAGGAGACTCCTCTATCAAATTTATGAACCGCCGTCCGGTCACAAGCCGGCGGCGGTTTTTATTTTGGACAGAAGTTCCGCGTCATCCGATGTGCCGTTCATGCCGACTATGAAAAAGCCGCCCGCGTTTTTCAGAGCATAATTCAAGAGAATCCGAAGCGGAACAAAATCGGCAGTCACGACCGCGGCTTCATTGAGAAGGAAATTCAGACCCGGCTCAATCTCGCTTTCCCCGACAAGCACCGGGCCGGATACCAGCCCTTTGCCCACCCTGTACAACTCCACAGTAGCCTCCTTCGACCATCCGCAGACAAAATTCGCCCTAGCGATATGGCCGTTCAGCAGCCTGAGCCTTGAAGAAGTCCGGTCCAGCATTTCTATAAGGTCTCTTGCCAGCGCTGCGTCTTCGAACTCGAGCTTTTTAGACAACTCATCCAGCCTGATCCGCAGCTCCGCAGTCAGTTTTTCGAAAGAGCCGGTCAGAAACTCCTCGACCGCCTCCACTTCCTGATTGTACGCCTCAGGAATCACGTTTCCCCTGCACGGGGCCGCGCATCTCTCAATATAAAAGTAGAAGCACGGATCAAACGGCTCGGCAAAGTCTTTTTCACACTTCACCAGCTTGAAATACTTGTCGGCGGCATAGAGAACCTGCTCGGCAACATATGAGCTCTCGAACGGCCCGTAATATCGTCCTTCCTCCCCCAACTCGTACACTAAGTCCAGGCGCTCGTATCGCCTGTCAGTAGACAACTTTATGAACGGAAACCGCCTCGAATTGACCAGCTGCGAGTTAAACTGCGGCCGGTGGCGCCTGATCAGTTGAAGCTCCCGGAGCAAGGCACTCAACTCGGAAGGTGTTTCCTCCCAATCGAGCCTTCTCGCTCTGGCGAGCATCTTTCTCACCTTGTCGGCGTCTCTGGCGTTTTCGGTCAGGTACGAAGCCATCCTTAGCTTGAGATTCTTGGCCTTCCCGACGTAAATAATCTCTTCCTCTGCATCGTATACGCGATAAACGCCCGGAGCGTTCGGTGCGGCCGCCATGGCGCGCTTGAAGACATTCTGGTTCCCGTGCCGGTCGATCCGATGAGGTATATTCTGAAAGCGGAGAAGTTCCTCGAGGCTTACCACTTCGAATTGTTCTCTTACAAACTCCAGGAGTTCTATCAGCAGATGTGCTGTTGCCCTCGCATCACCGTATGCGCGGTGCCTTCCGCTGATTCTAATTCCAAGGTGATGACAGACTTGGTCCAACGCTTTTCTCGGGAGCTGCGGAAAAACCCTGGAGCTCAGCTTGCGTGTGCAGAGTTGAGGCATTTCAAGGTCAAATCCCGCTCTTTGCATTTCGGTCTTGACGAACGAATAGTCGAATTGAGAATTGTGAGCGACAAACACAGCACCTTCCAGGAACTGATGTATTTCGAGTGCCGCATCTTTGAACTGGGGCGCCCCGTAAACCATCTCGTTGCTTATCCCCGTCATGTTCCTTATGAAATTCGGGATGTGTCTCCCCGGGTTCAATAAAGTCACGTAGTGATCGATAATTTTGCCCCTCCGTACCTTATAACCGGCAAATTCGATCATCTTCTCGTCCGCGGCTGTCGTGCCGGTGGTCTCGACATCTACGACGGCAAAAGTCGTTTCATTGAAGTCATCATCTGGACCGGATTCGATCTGGTACATACCCTAACGCCCCTGCCCCAGCAGGCCGTACACGCCGCGGGCGATTTGCTCGCCTACGACTTCTACCACATTGTCAGGAACACCATCGTAATGCTTTGACTTGATTCGCATATCGCACATCTCATTGACGTAATCTATGACCACGAATTTCCCATCCGTTGTAAGAGCAATCTCCGTCGAGAAAAAATCAAGTTTGCACACCTGGTAAATCCTCCGGACAACCGTCTCGATACCGGCCAGATTGAAGGCGGAGATATCTTCTCGAGTTGCCTCGAAATACACGTGCGTCTGGTCATCCCACCAGCAGATGATGACTTCCCCGAATACGAAGAAGGGTCTGAACCACGCTCTCTTCCCATCGAGGTTTGTCGGTGTTATTCTGCTTTGGAGCAGATACTTATCGTTTTTGTGATGTTTTCTCGTGTCGACAACTTCCTGCAGTCCCTCTGCACCCATTACCACTCCGATCCCGCCGCCGGTGGTGTTTGCGGGTTTAATAATAAATGGACGCCCCAGCTTAGCCAGCTCGGCAATGCTCAGCTTTACCTCCCGCTCGGCGCTGTACGGAGAGATTATTATCGTATACGGGACGAATATTCCCGCGGTCATGAATTCGAGATGCATCGATGCCTTATCGGAAGCGTGGAGGATCTCCGCCGGATCGTTGATCAGGTAAGTCCCGCTGCGTACAAGGGTGCTCACGATCGCCTCGCAGTTCTCATCGGCATCCGAGGCACGGTCTATGACTACTTTGAAAGACAACTCGCGCCGTTTAACCCGCTCACGAAGTCCCGGGAAATCGGCGGCATGGTATACCCGGTTAGGAATGTTCGAAGCGGAAAGCTTGTTAGAAACTATTGAGACGAATTCGTCGTCGAATTCCCATTCATAAAATATGGCGCAGTCTATCGTTTCCATTGTCGAGTATAATTTAACACGGTTTCATAACAGTTGGTCAGACTGTCTGTTCTTTCATGCCGTTAAGGATCGAAACACGTGTCGTTTTCGGCATGCTGCCCCTGAGAGGGAATGGAGTCACGACTATTTGGATTGAATGTGGTCGGGCGCAAAGGTAAATTCGGGACTCAGATGAAGAATGACCACGACATCGGCCGACGGGAGAATCTGGAAAAGATTGTCATTCGGGGGGCGCGCCAGCACAACCTGAAATCGATCGATCTCGACCTGCCGCGCAACAAGTTCATCGTGATCACTGGATTGAGCGGAAGCGGGAAATCCTCACTCGCTTTCGATACGATTTATGCAGAGGGACAGCGCCGTTATCTGGAGACAATGATGGCCTATGCGAGGCAATTCCTCCAGATTCTCGAGCGCCCCGATGTCGATCTTATCGAGGGGCTGAGTCCTTCAGTTGCTATCGAACAGAAAACCATCAGCACTAATCCCCATTCCACCGTCGGGACTGTCACTGAGATTTACGACTACGTCCGGCTCCTCTTCGCAAAAGTCGGAACTCAGTTCTGCATGAACTGTAATATCCCCGTTCAGCAGCAAGCACCGGACCAGATTGTTCAGGCAATTCTTAAGGAGTTCGACGGCCGAAACGTCCTTCTCCTCGCTCCCCTCATCGTCGGAAGAAAGGGACATTACAGGGAGCTTTTTCGCGAGCTGATGGCGGAAGGTTTCGTCCAGGCAAGAGTCGATGGAACGCTTAACGATCTCCGGGAAGGGATGGAGGTTTCTCGTTACGGGACTCACAACATCGAGCTTGTTGTCGATAAGCTGAAGGTGCAAAAGAAGTCCGCATCGAGACTTCGCGAATCCCTGAAGTTGGGTCTCGAAAGAGGCTCGGGGACGATAATTATTCACAATCACGATCTCAAGAAAGATACATTCTTCAGCAGGCTGCGTTCATGCCCGAAATGCGGAACAAGTTATCCCGATCTCGCTCCCAACTCCTTTTCATTCAACTCCAAGTTCGGTATGTGCAGAGCTTGCAGCGGGACAGGGTTCAGCAGGGATATCAACCCGGCCGCGATTGTCGCAGATCAAAAACTCTCGATCGCCGGGGGGGCACTCCTCTTCCCCAAACGCGATGACTTCTTCCTGCTCAGCGTTCTTAACAGTCTTCTCGAACCGTATGGTGTGGACACCAACACACCGTTTGAAAAGCTCGACTCTACTGTCCGGGATCTGCTTTTTTTCGGCAGGAATCAGAAAGATTCCAAAAAAGGGATCAAGTTCGCAGGAGTCTCTATTTCTAACCTGAAAAAGAAGTTTGAAGGGCTTGTCCCGACGCTGGGCGGACTTGATTTCGAGGTATACTTCGGCAAGAACTCGAGGGACATCGAGACCCATCTTCCACTTGTCGAGTGCGGAAGCTGCAGCGGGACCAGGCTCAGAC
>JAJYJD010000216.1 GCA_021789755.1 Bacteroidota bacterium | reverse complement strand
GTGCTGATCCTTTTTGCTGCCGGCATTCTCATCACTTATTTTAATTCAATAGCAACTGAGAGGATGTTGTTCCGCGATGCAGAGAACAGCGCCCAATTCATTGCGGCTGAGTTCAATGTCGCGACAAGCGCTTCTCCGAAGGTTGATGCGCCGACTCTGGCAGCCAATGCAAGACTTGCCTTGAGACTGCTTCCAGAGTCGGAATTCATAGGTTTCTTCAAACGGATAACGTCCGATTCAGTCGAGCTCGTGGCTTCTGCCGGCAGGCGCCCTGCAAATCTCGAATTCACATTTATTACGGGGGCCCTTAGCACCGACACTGCCTCCCACCGGACCGCTTCCTCTGTTCGTTACGGGAATTCCCTGTATTCATACTCCGTCCTCCTTCACGCGGACGGCCATATCTGGGGCTACGCTCTCACAGAGATTACTCTCAGCAGGGTCCGTGAGACAGTGAGGCGAAACCAGGCCACAGGTGCGGCAATCACACTTGCGGTCAGCATATTCGCGTCGGTCCTCCTCTTGCTGGCAATGCGAGTGACATTCCTAAGACCTTTCGGGGAACTTGAGGCAGCCATGCGTGACGCCGCGGGCGGAAACATGGATTCCCGCCTGTCAATTACTACCGGGACAGAATTCAGAGCCCTCTCCGCAATTTATAACGAGATGATGAACGAACTTCAGAAGGCCCACGACATAGTCAGATCAGAGGTGAAACGACAGGAAGAATATAATTCGACGCTTCAGAACGAAATCGATGTGGCGACCGAGAGGCTGCGCCAGAAGAGTAGTGAGATGATGGCGATGCAGGAGAGACTGCGCATCTTCGAGTCGCAGGCCGCGCTCGGGAAAGTGGCTTCCAAGCTTGCGCATGAACTGGGAAGCCCCCTCAATGCAATCTACACATCGGTGCAGCTCCTCCTCGAAAACGATATCCCCGAGGTCGAAAAGAACAAGCTCAGGGTTATTGAGCGGCAAGCGGAGACCATGATCGGCATAATCAATCGATCGTTGCAGGCAAGAAAGATCGCCATGCCATCGAAGCAGCGCATCTTGTTGAATAATCTCATCGAGGAAACGAAGCTGGTAATGGAGCCTAAACTCAGGGAAAAGTCCATTAGGCTGGAAATACGTCTCGACAAACCATCTACCGTTCTCAATGCAGACCCGGTTCAAATCCAGCAAGTGTTGATTAACCTTCTGAACAATTCCATAGATGCCATCGAATCGAGAAGGGAATCCGGCACACCCGGGATCATAGTCCTCGAGGCAGCCGAAGACAGAGACTTTGAATTTGAGAACGTAAGACTCGATATTTCAGATAATGGCGAAGGCGTGCCACCGAAAATTGCCGGGCAACTTTTCATTGAATTTATAAACAGCGGTAAACTGAACGGCAACGGCATAGGGCTGGTTATTTGCAAAGAAATTGTCGACCGGCACGGAGGAAGAATCTTCCTCTCGAAGACATCCGAACGCGGAACAACATTCTCAATAGTATTGCCAACGAAAGATGAAAGACAGAATAGCAGTAATTGACGATCACGCCGACTCGCTCGATCTGCTCCGTGAAGCGCTCTCTCCGACCTATACGGTCGATACCTTCTCGGATCCGGTTGTAGCACTGGAGAGAATCAAGTCGGGAACTTTTTCGGCAATTGTCACGGACGTAATGATGCCGGAGCTGAATGGCGTGGAGCTCATGAGCAAGCTCCTCGAAACTTCCCCCAATTTACCGATAATACTCATCACCGCCTTTGGAACGCTGGAGGCCGCCGCAAACACGATCAAAACCGGGGCATTCGATTACCTGAGCAAGCCTCTCAATCTAAACGAAATAAGGCTCGTCGTTTCAAACGCCGTCTCACACTTTCACGTCTCCGAGGAAGCAAGAGCCTCAGCGGGAAAACCAGCCGAAGAGATGAGCGTCTCGAACGTCGTGGGTAAAAGCGAGAAGATGCTCAGAGTGTTCAAGGTGATAGGGCGTGCCGGACCCACGAACTCAAGCATACTTATCCAGGGCGAAAGCGGCACCGGCAAGGAGATAGTGGCTCGTTCGATACATACAAACAGTCCGCGCGCGAACAAGCCCTTTATTCCGATAAGCGTCGCCGCCATTCCCGAACAGCTTCTCGAAGCGGAGCTGTTCGGACATGAGAAGGGGGCCTTTACCGGTGCCCTTTTCGCCAGGGACGGCCTTTTCAGTGAGGCGGAAGGCGGAACTCTGTTCCTCGATGAAGTCGGAGAAATCCCCCTTCAGCTCCAGCCGAAACTCCTGAGAGTGCTTCAGGAACACGAAGTCAGAAGGATCGGGAGCAGTGTTTCAAGAATCGTCGATGTCCGGATAATCGCCGCTACAAACCGAAACCTTGAGCAGCTTGTCAGGGAGAAGCAATTCCGTGAAGACCTGTTCTATCGGCTCAGCGTCATCAAGATAGAACTCCCTTCCCTGCGCGAGCGGAAAGAAGATATACCGCTTCTGGTAGAATATTTCATAAAGAAATACAATGTGCAGCACAACAGGCAGGTGACCGGAATTTCGAAGGAGCTCCTGTCAAAGATCGAGCTTCATGAATGGCCGGGAAACGTCCGGGAGCTGGAGAACTTCATCGACCGCGCGATAGCCTTGTCTACCGGCCCGGTGCTCACTGTGGGCGACACGGAACTCCCTTCATCAAGGACGGCGAATGAAGGCTGGGTCGAAACGCTCCCCTCTAACCTCACCCTCGACGATCTCGAGAGCGAGTATATAAAACGGATACTGAGAGCGTGTGACGACAATTACGTTAGGGCAGCAGAAATCCTGGGGATCAACAAGAGTACACTCTACAGAAAGCTCGGCAAACCAAAATAATGAGTCTCTTTCAAAGAGCAATCTCTATCTTCACCCTGGTCGTGGTGCTCTTATCGTCAGCAGCCGTTTACGCGAAGGAGACCCCGTCTCAGCGACTCCTTCGAAGAGAGATCAATTATATGATCTCAAGAATTAAATCGCCGGAGACCATCAAGGCGATCGAAGTCTACTCCCGCAAAGGACGGCAGGCCATCTACAGGGCTCACTCCGGTCTTCTTCTTAATCCGGCCAGCAATCTCAAAATTATCACGACGTCTTTTGCCCTCCACAGCCTGGGCAGTGATTATATATTCACAACGCCATTCGAATTCGAAGGGGTGCAGCGGGCGGACACCCTTATCGGCAATCTGGTTGTTGTCGGAAACGGCGATCCGATCCTGAGTTTGAGCGACCTGGATTCCGCCGCAAGGGGGATCTACGAGGACGGAATTCGTGTAATTACCGGCGACCTGGTAATTGATGAATCGAAATTCGACTCTCTACGGTGGGGAGCCGGTTGGATGTGGGATGACGAGCCCGAGCCCTATGCCATGTTTATCGGCCCAACATCATTCAACCATGATGTCATTACCGTTAACCTGTCGCTTGACTCTTCAGCCCAAACATTGGTCGTGACCACTTCCCCGAAGACGGAATTCGTTGACATCGAAGATAATGCGGTGCCCGGGACAAAGGATTCCGTGTTTGTCACCAGAAGAATGATCCGGGACATTAATACTATCGTGGTGAGTGGCACATACACCAGCGGCTTCATTCGTGATACGCGCGATTTTTCTATCCGGTATCCCGGTCAATACTTCGGCACCGTACTGCGGGAGCTATTGACGAAACACGGCATCGACGTGCTCGGCCGACTTGTGGTGACGCGGCACTACTCAGATCACAGTCCGGGCGTGCAGGCTTTTTCCTTGATGCACCCGATAGATACGGTCCTCACTTATACGAACAAAGTATCGGATAATCTTGGCGCTGAATGCTTCCTCCGGGAAGTACCGCTGGCCACTTCAGGGCAGACGGGCAGCGCGGAAAACGGCATAAAGCTGGAGGAACAATTTCTTGAATTATGCGGAGTCGACTCGAGTCAGTACTATATAGTCGACGGGTCCGGTGTTTCGCACTACGACCTGGTTACTCCAAACGCAATCGTAAGAGTTCTCCGTTTTGATCTGGACCAGCCATATGCCGGACTCTTCGTGAAAAGCCTTCCGGTGGCCGGTTTCGACGGGACGCTTGAGAAGCGCATGACTCAGGATTACGTAAGAGGTAAGGTGCATGCGAAAACCGGTTCCATCAACGGTGTCCGTACCCTTTCCGGATATGTGATTCTTCCGCGCGATACGCTGGTGTTCTCGATGATGTTCCAAAACTACGTAGCCGACGGAGACTCGATGGATGCTCTACAAGACAGTATCTGCTCAGTACTCGCCCAGTACAGCCCGAATAGTCGGACCTTTTCGCGCAATCTCAGGAAATACAGGATAGGGACGTACGGAATTACCCATCATCGATGGAAGCAATCGATTCGGCGGAAAGATTCACCGGCACTCAATCGGAAAGAACAGTCCGGTCCTACCAGGAAAAGTCCCGTGCCGTCAAAAAAGCGTTGAGCCTTAAGCGAAATTGCGTTAAATTAGACCGTCAGAATTGAAAAGTCTGCTGGCGTAGCTCAGTTGGTTAGAGCACTAGATTGTGGATCTAGGGGTCGCAGGTTCGAATCCCGCCGCCAGTACACTTACCTAAAATTGAGCTGACCGTACCCCTTTACGCCTTTCCCGTCAATTCGGCAAAAGATAAAAAAACCAAAACATTTCCGGATGATTCTGTAAATGGCATACGATACTGCACGCACAACCACCTGGATGTAGGAACCGGAAGACACAAATTTCAGCTCCTTCTCCGCCGGGAGATTCATCTGAGTAAACGGAATGTTCAAATCGAATTTCGCGGTCGCGTCGATTCCTGAAGGGTTCAACGCAACGAGAATCACGTCGCTGCCTTTTACCATGGCATAAACGAACGGATATTTCTTCGCCTCTGATTAAAGCGGGAGGAATTCCGCATACGCCGACTCGCTATGCTTGAGATGAATTATACAGCATCGGTATGACAGAAGATGCTACAAGAATTAGAGATAATTTGTGAAAGGTGCCTCAGGACGGGAGTTCGACACGCAGCGATGGCAACAGCTTCAGAACGGGACAACAACTATCCCACGCGGTTACCTGCACTCCGACTCCAATCGATAGAGACCACGCCCTGTTTCTATCTGATCTTGACAAAGTCCTTCGCGACCATTGGAAACTTGTGCAGCACCAGACCATCGTGCCCAGGGATGATCAGCGTGGTATCAGACACCAGCGTCTTCATTCGTTTCAGTTGCCGTACGTAGGCCGCTTTATCGAATGTCAACGGGATAGGCAGCAAATTGTGAAGGTTATAATAGAACCAGTCGTCGTCTGAGGCGAGCATGACCTTTTCGCCATGTGCGTCCACGAGAAGATGCTGCGATTCCCATGTGTGCCTCGAGCCGATGAACACACGGATCCCGGGAATAATTTCGATGCTGTCGCCATCCACCAGTCGCAGCCTTCCCTCCAAATTCACCCGGACGATATTGAGCACATCCTCATGCGTGAACCCATAATGATCGCCGCCCCTCTGCCACGCCTCGCCGACGAAATAGTCGTAGTCCTTCTTTTGCATCCATACCGTGGCCTTAGGGAAAAGAGTCAAACCATCGATGTGATCGAAGTGAGGATGAGTTATGACGATATCCGTAATCTCATCGGGTGTGACACCGAGTCTTTCCAGCACGGAATCCGGGCGTTGGTAATACTTCAGCGATAATTTCGGCGTGGTACTGTTTTTCCGGAACCCTGTGTCGACAAGTATCTTCTTTCCGTTGTCTCCTTTCAGGTACCAGAAGTAGTAAGCGAAGTCGACGCTGTCATTGGAAGTCGCACCAATAGCCACACGGCTCACCGGCGCCCACCCTTTTGAATTGGCGTACTCGATGGCATATACGTAGTAGACATCTTTCGATTGGGTTTGCGCAGAGGCGCTTGCTGCGAAGAATAAGGCCGCGACGAAAATGAGGTTTCTCATGGCTCGTGCCTTTCGTTTTAAACGGCGTCAACTACTGAAGCTACTGTCAAATAAGGAAGCATGAATCCAATCCGCTGTTTAGCAAGTCAAAAGGGATTATGTCGATCAGCTCCCCGGTATCGAATCCAGTCAATAGCCCTCCGCGTCGCCGGCCCCACGAGGGTCAGCAACACCTTCATAGCCTTTCGGAGTCACGAGGAT
>JAJYJD010000215.1 GCA_021789755.1 Bacteroidota bacterium | reverse complement strand
CGCTCCGCAACAGGGGCCTCAGCGCCGGCCTCTCCGCATATTTGAATGTCTGGTAATTCCCCTTCCCGATGTTTACGAAAGCCTCTTCTGAAAATCTCGCTCCCACAAAAGAGGTGTCGGGATTTTTTTCCTTCGCACCGACTATCTTCATATCATATGAAAATTCTTCGTCGAGTTTCCTGATCAACCACACATCGACTCGGGGCACTTTTGTCAGATCGGTGGTTGCATCCAGCTTCTCCAGCGCCTTCGCGACATCTATTCTACGGTAAGGCTTGAAACCCGGACTGAGGTCCAGGAGGTATCCTCTATTCTGTAGCTGTTGTATGACTCCGTAGGTCCAGCTGTCGACAGGAATTGAGAAGTCATCCTGCGCGTAACAGACAGACGCTATTGAAACGGCGGCGAGAAAAACAATTATCCTTGATTTCATTTAGGTCCTCGATTGAATCGGAAAATACTCGTACTCCCACCCTCCAATTCCGGGTAAAGGGTCACGGCTATCCAAGTTATTCGTCCGGCGCAAAAAAAACGAGGGTAAAATTCAGAAAGGCAACATCCCGATGGATGATGGGAACGCTTTTGAAGACAAGTATCGGCCGATGCGGACAGAAACCCTGTCAGGTCTTCGACCTACTTAGTGATAGATAATTATATCGGTGCGGCGGTTATTTGCTCTTCCGTCGCGTGTGGCGTTGGAAGAAATCGGTTTGGTCGAGCCGTTGGCAACAAGTTTAATCCTATTGACTGGAATTCCGAGGCGTTTGGAGAGAGAATCGGCGACACGGGCAGCCCTCCTTTTCGAGAGTTCCAGATTATACCCGGATGGACCTATTGAATCAGTGTTTCCCTCCACGACAATTCGGACGCCGCCTGATCCCTTCTGTCGCACCAGATTCTCGATCCTGTCAAAAATGCAATAGACATTCTTGTTTATCCCCGCATGATTGAATCCGAAAAATATCCTTACCGGGGAATTTCCCCCGGCTTGCTGCATCGCAAGTTGTCGCTGAGGCGCCATCTCTTCTTCAGCCGCGGCAGGCGCAATCCGTTTTTTTTCTTCTCTTGGTTGGGGAGGTTGTGCGGATTCGGTTACGGAATTAGGCGGAGCTGACTCTCCCGCGGGCTTCTTTGTCGCAGCCGGCTTAAGCTCAAAGAATAGAAGGAGCAAAGCCCCCAGGATAACTACGGCAAATACCGCCACCCCGCCGGGTTCAATTTTAACGCGGGCCATTTGTTACTAAAACCCGGACCTTTCTTTGGAACTCGGGCAGGGGCGATTCATATACCCGTTCCGCATCGCGCCTCGTCGATGAGACAAGCGGGATCAACCCTCTGAAGTGGACGGACGTTTCCGCCTGGCGGCCGGAGTGTGGACCTGATCCGGGATTTCCTGTGCCACGAAATACTGCAGAACGCCGGAGATCCGCTGCTCTTCTTTTTCCTTCTCTTCCTGCCAGACCTGGAACTTATCCCGGGCTTCCTTGACGAGGGTGTTGTTATCTTCCATCTTCTCGCGGATCTCGTTGAAGATCCTCTCCATCTCTTCCTGGAGCCGCTTATTCTCTTCGCTCTTCTTCTGTTCCATCTCGCGCAGCCTGCGTTCTTCTATCTTCTCAAATTGCGTGAGTGCCTTGTCCCGCTTCACCGCATCCTGTATGACATCCTCAGCAGGAATCCTCAACGCTTCAAGCGCGACCATGAGCGCATTGCGCCTCATTTCAGGAGACGCACTCTTCAGGTAAACGCTCCTCAGCAGTTCCTCGGCGCGATAAACGGTGAAGCCGTTGCCGGGTTCCTTTATTCCGAAAGCCTGGTATATGGCCTGAAAACTCGGGAGCTCCTGCCCGACACGTGCTACGGGCTGTTCGAGCTGCGGTTCAGCTATCTCGACACGCGAGGTTGTGCTGACGGCCTGTTCAGGCTGTCCGGCCTTCTTTTCTTCATCTTCAACAGATACGAAAACGTTGTACCATTTTTTTTCCGCCATATTACCTCCAGAAATTCAACACAATTTAGAATGGACCGGGTTTCTAATCAAGTTTCGCTAAGAAAAAATTACCGCCTGTGCTTGGCCGCACATTGTCATTCCGGCAACAATTACGCGAATAACGGGTCTTTCTGCCAGCATCCACCACCGACCTAATGGCTCGGCTCTCGCATGGATCGGTATACGCCGGGGCAGAATAGCACTTGCATGAAAGTGGAGGCGTATCACTTTTTCACGTCCATCGCCTTTTGTTGCTTCTCTTCCATGAACTTCCAGCGAGGATTCCGGCCTGGGGTCTGAAAGTGAAGGCTGTCAAGGGATGAATCATGAGGAATAAGGGTGCTGAGATCATCGATTTGGAACGGAGTGCCGTCTTTCTCTGCCACGACGGTATCGGGGGATATTTTGAGCAAGTACCTCGACTTCCCCGAGAGATAAAACGCAGTCCGGATCTGCCGTTCTTTGTCCAACATCATGAAAATCCTGAAGGTCGTCCCCGGCACACTATCGGAAGGTACTATCTCGATCTCTTTTGGACTCTCATCAAACTTGTAAGAAATGCGGTACCGTTCGCCATTGCCTGCATGCAGATTGAACGTCACATCAGAAAGGGCATCCGGCAGCCTCGGATTCAGCGTAACAGTATTCTTGAAGGCATCCATTTGAATACCCAGATAATCCCGGTAGAATGAACCCACGAACTCCGCCAGGCTCCATGCTTGACTGAATGCACCCGATTCGTCCGGCACTCTTTCTCCTTCATGAGGAAAGGCATCGAATAATTCCGGCAGGGTCCCCGCTGTCTTGCCGTCCAGGATTTGATTTACAAGGAACTCCGTGTTTTTGAACGCGAAGCCCGCCTCCCTCATTGAGACAAGTTCGGAAACCAGCGGCCCGGTAAGCCAAACCCATACTGTCCCGTTGTGGTACGCGGCGTCCGGCGGGTAGTACGGCTCATCATGGTGGAACGGATGAAAGTTCGGGTCACCCTGGTAAAGCGAGGCTAATCCCCACGGGTAGTCGAGCTTTTCGACCACCGTGCGGAGGATGTTCGCCTGAACCTTGGAGTTCCGTACTGCCCACAGTGCCATCAGCTGATTGGGTCGAAGCGTGGTGTCGGGAACTCCTTTCGCACTGAGGTGGTCATAAAGCAAATCGGACTTGCTGTCCACGAATTTCTTGTTGAAGTTGGACTGCAGGTTCTTTGCGATCTCCACAGCCAGGTCGCTTGTCGCGGCGTCGCCCACGTATTGCGCCAGCAGTCTGGTAACCAACACCTGTCTTAGCCAATAAGCCTCAACTTCAACGGCACGATTTCCGCGCGGAGTGTAGGGACCTTTGGGACCGACCGCGTCCATCCACGTCTCCTGGTTTCCGTGCGTAAGGAAAAATTCCTTGTCCGTGTGATACTTCAGCGTTCCGTAAAGGGCACGCTTGACCGCCGGATAGACGTCATATAGAAACCTTCTGTCCCCGGTGTCCACGAAATATTCGTAAGCAGCAAAGACAAAGCACGGTGTTCCATCCGCGGTGTTGTATATGGTACTGGCAGGAGTAATAAGGTTGGGAATCCTGCCGTAGTTCGTACTCGACGAATCGAGCTCCTGCTTTGCGGCGAAGTCCAACAAGATCTTACGGGCTGCCTTAAAGTTTCCCAGCCACAATGTTGCGCCGGCAAGAGAGATGAAGCTGTCTCTGCCCCAATAATTGTTGAACCACGGCAAGCCAGCCCAAATTCCCTTCATCCCCTGATCGGTAATCAGCGCGTCAAGAGATAATTTTGCCCAGGCAAGTGCTTTGTCGAATTTTTTATCGTTTGTGGCGACGTAAGAATCGTCGAGAATCTTCTGCATCCTCTGTTTCCGCGCTTCCTCAAATCTGCCGCGCGCCCGGAGAAGCGCAAAAGCCGCGCGGATCGCGTCCAGCCTTGTCTTTCCGCAGGAAACTGCAAACGAGGCCGACTTGCCCCTCACATGGAACGATACCGGCGATCTGAAATGACCGACCATCCCGGATTCCGTCCGTGCCTTCACGAAGTCGGCGCCTATGCCCACCCATCTCCCGTAGCTGTTCGCAGCCACAGAGCTGTCTTCCAGGACATAAGCGGTGCCGCCGCCCGACAACGCAAAATGTTTCGAACCTGAAGCGTCGAACAAAACCCTGAAGTCGATATCCGATATACTGTCTGCCTGTAGTCCGACGACGAAGGTGTTCACCTCATCGAGGAGCGTGAAAGTCTCCGTCACACCCGACGGATACTTTCGGACCAGCCGGTCGGGATACACTGTCACTTTCGAGTCGGAGCGATCGAGTTCCTTCCCGTTTACCGAGATCGAGTAATCTTTAAGCACGGGATCGTTGTAGACGGTCCATCCCTGATACGGCGCGTCATTCGGTCCACGGACTTCCCCAAAATAAAAACCCGCTACCTTATTGGTATAGCTGTACCACTTCGTTCCGGCCTTCGCAGTTATGCCGAGGCTGTCGATCTGGAGCCCCTGATATTCAGCTCCTATCGCTGCGGGCTTCCCGCCGTGGTTCACAGCCCCGGTGAGAAGAAAAAGGGCAATCAGAGAATACATAGATTTCGCCTGCTGTGTTTTTTAGATGTGAACGCTGGTGTTGGTGAAGTGTGTCTCGCTGAACCCGTGCATCGCTACTGCTGCATCTGCACGTACCTCTGCCAGTCCGGGTCGCTTACTTCTCCACGCATAGTCGAATGGATCAGTTCGTAATCGTTGAAGCCCGTGCGGTCGACAAAGACGAAGATCCCACCGCCGTTTCTTGAGTTATACGACCATATTTGATAGGGTTTGTTGTTGGCGGAATTAGGATGCCGATCTATTTCGTCCGGGGCACCGTAATCGATATAAACCCGACCGCGATCCGTCATCCAGCCCGGTTTAAAAGCGGTCTTAAAGTTTACATTTGCGTATTTGAGCCGTGCTTCAAATCTGGGCCACGTGTTGAACCCGCTTGAATCGCCGTTTCTTCCCGGGGCTGCCCAGAACTCGGCAAGGAACCGTCTCTTGCCATCGATCGTTGTCAGCTTCTTGTATTCGCTTGTCTGTTGAGGAGTCTCGAGATAATTAGCCGCATGGAAAATCGCGTCGAGGTCTTGTTCGCCCATGGTAAAGAAAGGAGAAGCAAAGACATTCACTGTCTGAGCACTCGCGATCACAGGTTGTTTCACGTAAGGATTATAAACAAAAAAGTAGCTGCTTGAAGATGCTGTCTTTCTGTCGATTGAATCTGCGACCGCCAGCTCCAGGGCGAATTTCCCGGACGGCAGGTCCGATATGTTTATCGAGCCCACCTCCACGACATCGGACGCGGAGCCCGACTTGAGAGTCACGGATTTCTTGACAACCCGGCCGTACGTATCCATGACATTCCATGAGACTGCATACTCTGTCGTGTCGTTCAGTTTCCCGAGGCCGTAAACCTCGCCATAATAAGAGACCACCGGCATCCCCATTCCATATACGGCTTTCGGGTTGGGGACTACGTGGAGAGTGTTCTTGTAATATGGATCGTCTTTGGAAGCGGAGGCTGAGATGTCGCTGCACAATTCCACACCGGATATGGAAAGGGATTTGTCGCTGAGCGGACGGACTTTGATGAGCATTTCGGCGCTGTCACTCGCCGTTCCCGAATCGCCCTGCGTGGCAAACACGGTCGCGAGGTAATCACCCGGCTTGAACAGGAGCCGCGTAACGGTGACGAAAGTGGAAGCATCATGCGCCGACTGCGAATCGGCAGCCTCTATCGGCACACTGTCCGTTATATAGAATGTCGAGTCAGCAGCGAGGTTCTTCAATCGATATCTCAATTCGACGACAGAAACGAGCCGCCCGTCGGTGGTTGCCGCCTTTCCGGCAGAGTGAAGGCTCAGGTTTGCCGGCGAAATAGACACATATATCTCTACATCGGTCATCGTTGCGTCGTATCTGAACTCTGCATAGTTGATACCGGACAGAAGTCGGCTCTGCGCGAGCGCGCAGTACGGACGGGCTGAAAGCAAAAGCCCCAACGATACTGCTATATTTCTTAATACTCTTGAACTCATCATATCCTCCAGCTCAAAGATAAATTGACCATAAAAGGCAGTGAATATTCTACGTCACCATTTACATTGTTAATATAAAACACATTCTTTCTATTATAAATGTTAATCACCAT
>JAJYJD010000006.1 GCA_021789755.1 Bacteroidota bacterium | reverse complement strand
TCCCGGTACTCGACGACAGGCTTGGGATCCGGGTGTACGTGAGAAAGAACTTCACGGCGCCAATATTCTGGCTGAACGGCGGCAGCGACCGCTTCTCCGCCGTGCCCTCTTCGCAGGACGCCGACGCCTCGATTATCTACAAGTATTCTCAGACCGGCAGCGTCAAGCTCTTCATGCTTGGATCGTCGGACAACGAAGGCGTCAATGTCCAACGCCCGGAGCTAAACGCGGCGTTCAACGGTAAATCAGGGGATCTCACCCTGAATCTCCAGAATATCGACGTGATCGGTGATAATCTGCTCGTTGAAACGAGTCTGTCGGCTTCCGACTATTCCGATACGTGGCTGCTGGGGGTACTGAACCTTGAGAGGACTGACCGGACCGGGAAGCTGCGTGCTGACTTTCAGGATAGGCTGACCGACGGCTTGAAGCTTTCATTCGGCGGTGAAATTGAGAACCGTCAGGAGCACTACAAGGGCACGATCCCGAATTACGACTACGATCTGCGGCCCGGGCCCGGCGCATCCTCGAAAGTTCTCGACGCCAATTTCTCCGCCACCCGATACGGAGCGTATTATGAAATCGAGAAGAGGAACCTCGCGTCCGTGCGGGGGCTCTTTGTTGTTGCGGGTGTGAGAGGAGATTATGTCGGCACGATCGACACATACTGGTTTGATCCCAGGTTCACTGCGGGGTATTCGTTGAGTTCCGTCTCGACGATTCGCCTTAGTGCCGGCCTGTTTCATGAATATCCGGATGCGAGGCTGTACAGCGCGGCCGACGGAAATCCCCGCCTCCTTCCGATGAGGGCAAAGCATTTTGTATTGGGTTATGACTACACACCGTGGGAAGGAACGGAATTCAGGATCGAGGCATACGAGAAAGAGTATGCGAACCTTCCCGACTCGAACGCCGCCACGAATTTCGACAATAGCGGTTACGGTTACGCTCGCGGCGTCGACATAATCGCAAAAGGGGATCTCCCTTTCGGTCTGAGCGGATGGATATCATACGGCTATATCGATACGAAAAGGAAGTGGTACGAAAGCGTGGGAATGGCCCCGAGCCCTTATGACATAACCAATAATTTCACTCTCATTGCGAAGTACAGCATCACTGACGCGTGGCAGGTGGGAGTCGATTTCAAATACGCCACGGGAATGCCGTACACTCCTGTCACAGGTGCGACTTACGTCAGGGATCTGAAAGTATACCAGCCGGTTAATGGACCGTCATACTCCGCGCGCTATCCGGATTATCGCCGGCTCGACATCAGGCTGACTCACATGACGAGATTGTTCGATAAGTTCTTCACAGTGGTCTATGTCGAAGGGCTGAACATTCTGAACATCCATAACATTTTCAGTTACACTTATTCACCCGACTATTCGACAAAGACGGGTGTGGAGAGCTTCTTCGGAAGAAGGATGATAGTTGTTGGCGTACAGATAACCGCGGAATAGAGAATGGAACGTATAATTAAGACAGGCCCCATCGTCGGGATCAAATTGGAAAACAGACGAATTTGACCCTCTTCTTACAATTCTGTGACACATCGCTTCTTTCTCCCGTGTAGAATAAATGCGAAGTCATTCGTAATTTCCTTTCAAAGGGAGTGTGGAATATGAAGGATAAATTGTTCCTTATTGTGTTCGCGGCGTTTGTTTTCGCATCTTGCGAAGTTAATAACGGGAGCACTGTAGTCGGTTCCGGGAACGATACTCAAATAAGCGGTGTGACGTTCACCGTAGATACGTTGTATGTCGACGCTGGCGGGTCAGGTCAGCTCGTTGCCCGCGGTCTGGCGAAAGCATCATCGAACATAAGTTCTCCATGGTATGTCGAAGGGCAGTTCTATACCGACAGCACCATGACGATCAAACTCGGCGGCAACGATACTCAGATAGGTGTACCCCTTTCCCCCGGGCAGTCGACATTCTGGACAATATATTTCTCAACCACATCAGTGGACGTCAGACAATTTCCGAATTTCAGGATCGGGGATCTGAGGGCCATTTACAAGAACTAAATTGATTGTTCGTCCGCCCTCAACGATAAGCGCTGTAATGACTCCGCAGCCGGAGACCGGGCTTGAAAAAGCCGCGAATGTCGGTTAAGATATGTCCGGCAAAAGGGAGGTTGTTCGATGAAGGGAATGCTTGCACTTTCGGCAATGTTCTCGTTTATCTTCATCTCGTGCGAAGTGACCGCGAATGACGGGCCTGTCAGCGTCGATCAGCCTGCAGGCACCGATATAAATAACGTATCGTTCACGGTAGACACAACCTACATGATCGCGAGTCCGGGGATGCTCGTCGCACGAGGACTGGCGACGAACGACGGATCAAGCACGATCAGCTCACCGTGGTATGTCGAATGTCAGTTCTACACGGATTCAACCCTCCTTGTGAAGCTCGGAGGCAACAGTTGCCCGATAGGCGTGCCGCTCTCCCCCGGGCAGTCGGTAATCTGGAAAATAGACTTTTCAAGCAGCAACGTGGACGTGAGACGATTCCCCGCATTCATGGTCAGCGACTTCAAGGCCACATACGAGAATATATTCCCTCAGCCGATTCCTCTGTCTTCTCAAAACCATGCCCGAACAACACATTGCCTGACACGTTGGAAAGAAATTCCATTCGTTGCGAATTCCCGGAACGAACGGGCCGGCGGCGTCGTTAGGTAGTAAACCGGCCGCAGAATCGGCACGTTACGCGGAGGGTAAACACAGTGGAAATGAAGCAATACCTCATCGATACTTTCGTATTCAACGACCGTGCAAACAGGATGGTGCTCGCAAGAATCCTGGAGCTCCCGGACAAACGCGAGGCCGTCAGGTTCTTCAGTCATCTCATAAATTCTCAGTACAAATGGATGGCGAGAATTATCCGCGACCCGGGAGCACCAGAGATGGATTGGTGGAACCCGGTCTACGCATTCGAAGATCTCGAAACGAAGTGGATCGACAGCCTCAGGCTGTGGCTCGATTACCTCGGGGCCAGGACAGAGGAACAGATGTACGAAGAGAGGAGGTTCATCGGTTTCGACGGCGGCGAGTGGGCTGCCCCGCTCAAGGACATCGCTCTCCAGCTCAATTATCATTCGATACATCACAGGGCCCAGATCCAGTCTGTCATACGCGCCCAGGGCCTCGAACCCGATTTCGTGGACTATATAGGTACGGTCTACAGGAAACTAACCTGATCACTTTCTCAGACAGCGGAGCATGGAATGTCCATAACGATCGCCGATCTCGGCTTCATTGTCGGTAAGTGGGAGGGGACGGGGCTGGCAGAATATCCCACGATAGCATCCGTCGACTACGACGAAGGGTTGGTATTCACCAGGAACGACAAGGACCCGGTGATACATTATGAGCAGCGCACCTGGATCAAGTCCTCCGACGAGAACAACGGTCGACCGGTCTTTTGGGAATCCGGATTCATTATCGACAAGGGCGATGGGCTGTTCGAACTTGTGAGCGCACAGAAAAGCGGACGTGTCGAAATTATGAGAGGCGACGCGAAGACTGCCGACGGCGGCGGCATTGAGATAGCTTTCAACAGTGTTTCAATTCTGAACGACGCACGGCTGCTCAAAGCGGGGAGGCGATTTCGTTTCCTGGAGAATGTGATCGATTACGAGTTGCAGATGAGCACCACCGAAAATCCCGCCTACGACAGGCATCTCAGGGCCAGGCTCCAGCGGTCGCGGCTGTAAAGGTCTCTCAGCCTGCCGGCTTAGCCGGTTGTGTTTAAGTTGGGGGAAATTTAAATTGACGCAGTGAAGGGTAGTGATAATGCGTGGTGATTCCGGGCTGCTCTTTTACCTGCTCCAATGAACACGTAGCGCCCGACAACGCGGATTTACAGACCAGCGAGCAGTGTCGGGTTGATTGCGCGGCATTTTCATATAAAATGTCTTGAATCCGACAAAACATTTTACCGGAGGTCTGCAATGAAAATCCTGTCTGGGGCAATCATGATTTTGTCATTAACGTTCTGTGCGGGGTCGGCTGTCTTCGCCCAGGATCTTGTCCTGAAAAACAGGTCCGTCCTCGAATTCAATTTCGGCATGTGGGGCGGATCGAAGGTCTCCAATAGCGTCGGCGTTACCGGCATCCAGACCACCGCCAACACCACCTCGTTCGTGGGGAATTTTGTTTATGCGTACGGCCTTCGTGAAGAACTGGCAGTCACGTTGAGTGCCGGTATCCTCGCCGCAGGGGCGAGCTCGAACATCGGTATATTTGGCACAAATCAGGAGGCGGGCACGGTAGTTCCGGTTTTGCTCGGCATTCGTTACTACGTTCCCGCGCCGGAGCCGGATGCCCACGTGCGCCCGTTCCTGTCGTTAGGAGCCGGCTCATTTCTCGGTTTCGAGGCGAGCAGTTCCATCGGGACGACTTTGGTGCAGGAAAGCCACACCGAAACGGCGTTCGGTGGCAGGATAGGAGCCGGGGTCGACTTCTACATGGGGAGCTATTTCAAAATCGTGGTGAATGTGGGTTACAATCTCATGACCGACTTCTCCAACCCTGTCACTGGAAGGATGAACTATAACGGCGGGGATTTCTCTCTCGGCGCCGGGATCGCGTTCTGAAAAACTTTCGAGATTCAGACCCGGGCCGGTACTGCCGATCCATAAGTAATGCCGAAAGCGTTCTTACTGTAAGCTGGCGGCATCACGGCAGGGGTTACGTGCTTTTGATCAGGTAAATCACGAGGAAGATTCCGATTGCGAGCACGGTGACCGTGACCAGCCTGACGAGTGCCGGCGATGAGTGGTAAGCGTCTTCCTCGATCTCCTTCTCCACTTTCTGATACCTGATGAAAGCAAGTAAACCGATAGCTGCCCCCAAACCGACGAGCAGAATACCGAACGCCGACGAGTAGCCGTGGACAGGCGGGACTCCGGATTGGCCAATACCCGGCTTCCCTATGAAATGGGAGATTTCCTTTATGAACAGGGCAAACTTCTCGACGACGAAGCCGAATGCCATTATGCCGATGCTCGTGCGTATCCAAGCCAGAAAGGTCCGCTCGTTTGCAAGGTGAACGCGGCGGTTGCTTGCGTTCGGTGTGCTCACTTCTTCAGCCATTTCAGTCAATACCCGGCCGGAAAATGTTTGTCTGTGGCAATCAAAAACCGCGGCACCGGCAGCGTCATGCCATCTCGAGCACGCGTCCGAATATCACATCGAACGAGAAGCTCTTCGCGTTGACGCGTGATTCGATGAAGTCAGCGACCTTCTGAAGTCGCGCCGGTATCGACATGATTTTGTCCTGGGCCTTCCTTCCGATCTCGTTAAGCTGCGTCAGCACAGGAATGTCCCATGACCCTATCAACTGCTCCACGATCTTCTGGTACTCTCTCGGTCCGTAAATGCCGGAGCGCCGGACTACGTCCGCGTAGTCATTGAAGTTCGCCATCGATATACCGGGCATGTCTATGCTCGGCATGACATCGGCGGCCGACTCGAGCGCCGCGTTGGGGTCGCGCGCCAATATTTCTTTGAACACGTTGAGGTAAAACGCGTAGTGCCTCGACTCGTCCTGGGCAATTTTCTGTGTGATGGTGTAAAGAAGCGGCTCCCTGTCGGCAACGAGTTTCCCTGTGTTGAGATGTGATACCGCGGTCGCCTTTTCCTGCGCGCTCGTGTAGACGAAGACCTTGTAGGGATCGCCGTTCCAGATCGGATGGAAGCCCGCCTTTATGTAATCGAACTGAAGTCTGTCGAGGATCGAGAAATTCAGGAGCCGGGAATCTCTGATGTAGTCGCGGAGAACATTGCCGTGCCGATCTTCTTCTGCGGTCCAGAGTCCGTTCCATTCTTTCCAGTGCTGGCCGTCTCCAAGGTTGACCGCAATCAATCTGTGAAAGTGAGGCAGGCCTTCTTCGGTAAGGATGTTCAACGCTACTGCGACTCTTGCGTTGTCGGGTATCCCGGCCGCACGCTTCCGGAGTTCGGCAACCTCTTTTTCGTTATGCGTTCCCTGGTCGGCGGGAAGGAACTCGGATGGGAACCAGAGTTCTCGCTTGGATACGTGTTTTGAAATCAGTTCTCGCACCGGGTTCTCGAGGTCGCGCAGGACCTCGTATTTTTCCCGAGGGCATCCGTTTATCGAGGTAGACTCGTTTTGCATCGCTTCTCTCTGTTTAGACCGTGGGAAATTCAGCCGCGTGCGTGTATTCTGCAACCAACAGGGCTCAACCTATTCATATTATGACAGTTGCAGCCGATAAACAAGAAGGTTTGGTGGTGGGCCGCATTAAGATTCCTGCACACAGAGTACACTGATAAGGCACGGATTCTCACTGATACATCTATTAGTAATAATCTGATCCGTGGTTGTCTTGTTTTTTCCCGTGTTATCTGTGTGCCGATACTTCGATTCAAAATAGCCCGCTACCGAAGGTTTGTTTTTCTCGACGAGGCATCGTAGTTTCGCTGAGATTCAAACGGAGAGGATACAAACACATCTATGCAGAAAATCAATCTTAGTCAGAAGCTCGGACTCTTTAACGAGTACTGGAGTCCAAAGATAGTGGGAGAAATAAACGACTCTTACGCCAAGCTCGTGAAACTCAAAGGCGAATTCGTCTGGCATTCGCACGAAAAAGAAGACGAGCTCTTTCTCGTCATCAGGGGAAAACTAGTAATCAGACTGAAAGATCGCGACATAGAATTGGAAGACGGCGAGTTCTTCATCGTGCCGAAGGGCGTTGAGCACATGCCCGTCGCTAACGAAGAAGTTCACGTTCTCCTCCTCGAGCCGAAAACGACGCTGAACACCGGCAACGTGAGGAACGAGAGGACGGTGGATGCGGAATGGATCTAACGCTCATATGTGGGAGGAATACTTGAAAAGATCGCATCGTCACTATTATTGTGCTTTCGGGGTGCGGATTCATTTATAAATCCGGCCCTTTCTCGTACAGGAATCGCCCTGGCACAAGTCAGTTTCAACATTACGGCATGGCGAGTAGGATAATTTGAGAGGCTTGACTTAACTTTCCTTATGTTCAACGTCGTCATACTCGGCCTGACTTCCTTTTTCACCGACATCGCGAGCGAGATGGTTTATCCGCTTATTCCCTTCTTCCTCACGACGACGCTCGGTGCCAGCCCTGCCGTGCTTGGTCTAATTGAGGGAGTTGCGGAGAGCATCGCCAGCCTCCTCAAAGTCTTCTCCGGCTATATCTCCGACAAATTCCGGAACAGGAAGGTTTTGGCTATCACCGGCTACGCTTCGTCAGCGTTCGGGAAGTTCCTCCTTTATATTGCAAACAGCTGGGGCTTCGTCTTCGCGGGGCGTGTCGTCGACAGGCTCGGGAAGGGAATCCGCACCGCTCCCAGAGATGCACTTATTGCCGATAGCGCCGACCCGGCGAAAAAGGGGATGGCCTTCGGACTCCACCGCGCGATGGACACAGGCGGCGCGGCGATAGGTGTCCTCCTCGCATATTACTTCCTGACTCGGCATGCCGGGGATTACTCGGGTGTTTTCCTCTGGTCGCTGCTCCCGGCGCTTGTCGGGATTGTACTCCTCTTCATGGTGAAGGAGAAGAAAAAAGAAACTGAAGTCAGGAAACCCCCATCTCTGAAATGGAAAATTCTCCCCAGGAAACTCCGGCTTTTCCTGATCGTCGCGTTCATCTTCACGCTTGGAAATTCTTCGAACACATTCCTTCTCCTCCGTTCCAGCGATATAGGCTTTACTCCTGCCACAGCGGTTCTTCTCTATCTTGTCTACAATATCATTTATGGAATCGTGTCGTATCCCGCCGGCAGGCTCTCCGACCGGATCGGTCGGAAACGACTCCTCGTTGCGGGATACATTTTCTACGGGCTCGTTTACCTTGGTTTCGCTCTCGTCTCCGGTCCGGAGCATGCATGGCTCTTGTGGACTCTCTTCGGCGTCTACGGCCTGTACAGCGGCTTTACGGACGGCATCGAGAAAGCTCTGGTTGCCGATCTCGCGCCGGCGGAAGTCCGTGCAACCGCGATCGGTCTGCATGCTACCATCCTCGGCATCGGGCTCTTCCCTGCTTCGTTCATAGCCGGGGAGCTTTGGCAGCATATTGGTCCGTCCGCAGCATTCTATTTCGGCGGCGGAATGGGAATCGCCGCGGCGGTCGGTCTGGTTATTGTCTTATGAGACTCGCGCTTCCGGTACTCCTCGACCGCGCCGGTCTCGGACTATCACAAAAAACCTTTAGAGGTCGTCATGTCTGAGGAGCAGCTTTTCAATGGAATTCTTTTCGTCGCGTCGGTAATCGCCGCAGTAACGTTGTTCGTCAAAGCTCTGACGCGGGATAACCGGGTTAAGAAAGTCCTGCGCGAGTTTGCGTCGATGAAGGGACTCCGCCCGGGAGCTGCCAAATATCCCGGAGATATGCTATTCGAAGGAGAGAACAGGGGATTCCCGTTTGTAATAGAGAGGATCAGCCGGCGCGGGCGCGCTGTCGCCGAAGCTGCGCCCTCCGGAGAGCATATTTCATTGCACACCGGCGCCGTAACGTACACAACCACGCGTATGAGACTGATCTTATCGGGACTCCCGCTTGGGCTTACCGTCCGCGGGGACGAATCGACCCGCAAAGCTGCGGGCACAGCCCGTTCGCAGGACATCAGGACAGGTGATCCGGAAATCGACGGGTCCTTTATCGTCAAAGGGAGGAACCCTGAGGAAGTGGTGCTCTTCCTGAGCCCGGAGAGGCTTCGCGCGCTGAAAATCTATCTGAAAGGACGGGAACAGCTCGAGCTTAGAAATAACGAGGTCCTCTACGAAAGGAAAAACGACGTAACGAACATTTCCGAATTGAGCAGGATCTATAAAAAGATGGGAGAATTTGCGGCGGCGTTCGGCGTCCCTCCCGTTGTTAATGAACGGGCGCAGTAATATCGCGTTAGGTTTGAGGTTAACCGCGCTCCTGCGATTGAAGAAGTTTCCCCCGTTTAGCAACTTGTCACACAAACAAGGAGAGGCAAAATCTATACGATACTTGGTGCCGGCGGCGTCGTAGCCGATGAGCTGGCGAAACGTTTCGTGGCCGAGAGAAATTGTGTGAGACTCGTCTCGAGACGTGGAAGCAAGATGGAAGGCGCAGCCTCCGTGCAGGCTGATGCAGCTTCGCGGGATCAGTTAACGGAAGCTGTCAATGGCTCATCGGTCGTTTTCCTCTGTGTCGGATTGAAGTACGACCGCAGGGTGTGGGTCGATCTATGGCCCCGGATAATGACCAATACGATAGAAGCCTGTAAAAGATCGGGTTCGAAGCTCGTTTTCTTGGACAACGTCTATTCCTACGGGAAAGTCGAAGGGCCGATGACCGAATCGACTCAGTACAATCCGTCGAGCAGGAAAGGCGAAATCCGGGCTGCGATCGCAACGCAGCTGATGGATGAAGTCAAAGCCGGCAGCCTCCACGCGATGATCGCGAGGGCGGCGGATTTCTACGGCCCCTTTGCCGATAAAGTGGGCATACCGAATGTGCTCGTCTTCAAACGCCTCTCCGAAGGAAAGAAGGCGAACCTTCTCGCGAGCGGTGACACACGACATTCTTACACTTTTACGCTGGACATTGCCGGGGCTCTATCCGCACTCTCGAAATCGGAAAATGCTTTCGACCAGGTATGGCACCTCCCTACGGCTCCTGACCCTCCCACCGGGAAGGACTTTGTCGGGATGGCCGCAAGGGAGTTCGGAGCCAACCCGAAATATTTCTTGCTCTCGGAATGGATGTTGAGAGCAGCCGGCATCTTCGACAGGACAACATACGAGATAGCCGAGATGCTTTATCAAAATGAGTACGACTATATCTTCGATTCTTCGAAGTTTGAGAAAGCATTCGATGTTCATCCGACTTCATACGCCGACGGCGTCAGACAGACTGCAGAGTTTTACAAACAATCGTGAACACATTAAAAGGAATCAAATGAACAGAGAGAAGTGGATGCATTTCTTGTTGACGGCGCTCCTCCCGGCCGTCGGCTCGATAGTGGTCGGCCTTGCGTTCTTCCAGCGCGGGATCTTCAACACGGAAAGGATCGGATTTCAGTTTCTTTCGTTCGGAGTTATCGGCGGGCTCGTGTTCGCAAGTTTCAGGTACCTGAACAAATGGATCGCGGTTGCCGTTGTCGTTGTCCTTCTCGTATTGGATGAGGCGATGCTCCACTCAGGGAATTGGGGTTTCGTCTGGCAGGATATCCTGTACTATGTGGGAGTATGCGGCGCGGTCGTTCTCTTCGCCGAGTATTATTTCCCGAGAGCGGTCGGCGCAATGTTCGGCCGTCTTCTCACGATCAGTTCCCTGCTGTCGATCATGTATGCCATTGTTGCGGTGATCTTCTTTTTCATATTTCAGGCGAACCCGGCAATACCGAGATTCAACATCTCGCAGATGGTTTATTATGACCTGGCGCAGGGATTTCTTGTCGGCTTCGGTCTCGGGTTGGGTATAGAGGCCGCAGATTACGTGATAACAAAAACGGGAAGAATCGTCGAATCACCGCAGAGCTAGCGGGGTTTTTCAAACGCATGACGGACACAGCGCGCCAGCCGGTCCCTTTTCCCGTTAATAACGCCAAAATGGGCGGATACGGCTGCGCCGCCGCGAGATGAAACAACCTGCCGGTCAAACCGTTATTTCCTCTAGAGATTTCTTCCGCAGTCATTTGAAAGAGATTGGACGATGATTGAAGACAAGTCAGCAAGCGGAGGCCCTCGGAAAAAGGATCACATTCTCAGGGAAACGATAGTCAACGATTTCAAAAAGGGAGAGATCGGTGACTCTCTGAGGAGGGACTTCAAAGAATTATACCGGTTCTATATCGATGCCGACACGCAGAAACGCCTGGAAACCTACCCGCGCCTGAAGCGCTTTATCTTTGCGTCGTGGTATCTTCTAAAGAGCCTCATACTCAGACTTAATCCCGCGCGCAGGTTTCTTCTTTTGTTGAGTTTAATTTTCTTTTTCTGGGGAAGCGCCCAGTGGCACACCGACAACTATAACGTAACGATCGATGCCAGCCCGCTGAGTTATATTTTTGTCCTCCTGGTCTTGATGCTTGAACTGAAAGACAAGCTCCTCGCACACGACGAGCTGAGAATCGGGAGGACGGTTCAAAAGGCGCTTCTGCCGGAGGATAATCCGACGCTCGCCGGGTGGTCGGTCTGGATGTTCACACGCCCGGCCAACGACGTCGGCGGCGATCTTGTCGATTACATAAATCTCGACGAGAGCAGGCTGGGACTTGCGCTCGGCGACGTGGCCGGCAAGGGGTTGGGCGCCGCGCTGCTGATGTCGAAGCTTCAGTCGACACTCCGTGCTGTCGCTCCTGATTACAAGTCGCTCTCGGACCTGGGACAGAGGATCAATTTGATTTTCTGCCGCGACAGCCTGCCGAACAAGTTTGCGACGCTCGTCTACCTGGAGCTGACACAGAACTCCGGAAAAGTGCGACTGCTGAACGCGGGGCATCTCCCGCCGCTTGTGCTTCGGAACGGAAAGCTTGAAGAGCTCGCGCACGGCGCGCCTGCACTCGGGCTGATAAAGACATCTAAGTTCGAGGAGCAGGAGATAGAGCTTGACCCGGGCGACCTCCTTGTGGTCTATTCGGACGGCGTTACGGAGGCGCGCAACGAGAGAGATGAATTCTTCGGCGATCAGCGTCTCAAGGCGGTGATAGGGAAATCGGCCGGGATTTCGCCGGACAGAGTCGGAGAGAGAATCCTTGCCGAGGTCGACGCATTCGAAGGCGAAGCCCCCAGAAGCGACGACCTGTCACTTGTCCTGATCAAGAGATGGGGCTGACAAACTCGCGGCAGGCGAACGGGCAAATCAAAATCCGGGATTTAAGATGCTTTCCTGAAAATTCCGTAAGCGTCGTGTTCAAAGTGATAAATCTTCGCCACTTCCACTTCGAACCGCTTGAGCCAGCTGAAACGGTGGATCACCAACCCTGTAAGCATTCCCGCCAGCGGCCCGACGAAATATATCCACCATCCGGTCCATATCCCCGAAATGACCGACGGCCCGAAACTTCTAGCCGGGTTTGTGCTTGTCCCGGAGATCGGTGCTTCAAGGTATACCATCGCCGCGTATAGAAACGGGAAGAGAAGCGGCGTGTAGTTCCGCAGTTTCTTGTGGCCGAGGAACGTGAAAAGTCCGACGATCAGACAGACTGTGGTGATTATCTCTCCGGCGAGCGCCTCGATCCCCGTGTAACCTGTTCCCGGTGTTGTGCTTCCGAATCCGACGCTCTTCCCTGTTGCCCCCCAGAAGAGCAGAGGGAGCGAGCCGAGAACAGCACCCGCGAACTGTGCCATTATATATCCGGCCGTGTCGCGAGTGGAGAGTGTTCCCTTGATCCGGAACGCAAGCGTGACCACCGGGTTGATGTGGGCGCCGCTTATTTTTCCGACACGAGAGTAGGCGATCGAAGCGCCGGTCGCACCGAAAAGGAAACCGGTAATCAATCTGCGCAATCCGGGATCGGGAATGATGTTGACGACGGGGCTTCCTTTTCCGAAATCGATTATCACGAACGATAAACCGATAAGGAGAAGCAGCGCCGTACCGAGCAGCTCAGACAAATATACCATCCATGGAATACGTTTTGACATCAAAGACAATTTAAGAAGAGAATCGGATTCTGTCCAAGCAAGCGTGACTGTTCATGCATCGGTCAACGTACCGATTCAGTAGTGGCTCAGTTTGGATCTGACCGCAAGTACCGTCTTGTCGTCAGACTCCTTCTAGTCTGACGGACTCGATGACCGGCATCCCGTATATCCTTTTGTAATCTCAATGTACGGGAGGCGCTAAGTCGCAAAGAAGGGCATAAATCGTTCCCATAAAAGTACACTTTGCCGGAGATGCAAAGAAAGAAGCACGTTGGTGCCGATGACACGAGGTACGACCTGCTTTGCGTCCCGATTGCACTTCCACGGGAGAATATCATCTCACTTTTCGTCTCTGTGCCTTTGCGGTGAGACCCGTGGATTGAGTCTGAGCCCGTGCCGCCGATTCGTTGGATTTCCATTTCAATTAGGTTATAATTTCCATTGACGTAATTGTACTGTCGTTTCGCCGATCCTCTGAAATGCTTACGAACCAAGAATGCAGCAAACGAAGGGAAACCGACATGAAAGCCATATTGACCACGATCTTCCTGTCAATCATCTTCTCGGTGATATTTATATCCGGTTCGCCTGCACAAAGCGCGGCCCACTCAGGCAGCACGCCGGCTTATCTCGATACTAGCATGACTTTCCAGGCCCGTGCCGCCGACCTCGTCTCCCGTATGACTCTTGCGGAAAAAATATCTCAAATGCAAAATGACGCGCCCGCAATTCCCCGCCTCGGGATCCCGGCGTATAACTGGTGGAGCGAATGCCTGCACGGAGTAGCACGCAACGGTATCGCCACAGTATTTCCGCAGGCTATCGGAATGGCGGCAACGTGGAATCCGAAATTGATACACAAAGAAGCCGATGTGATATCCACGGAAGCGCGTGCGAAATATAACTATGCCATCAGCGAAGGGGAGCACGGAATCTATCAGGGCCTCACGTTCTGGTCACCGAACATAAATATAGTCCGCGATCCCCGCTGGGGAAGAAACCAGGAAACCTACGGCGAGGATCCGTTTCTCACTTCGCAGATAGGCGTGGCGTTCGTTAAAGGATTACAGGGAAATAACCCGAAGTATTTCAAGGTGATCTCGACGCCGAAACATTTTGCCGTACACAGCGGGCCTGAACCGCTGAGGCATGAGTTCGACGCGGTCGTGAGCAACCGCGATCTTTATGAAACCTATCTCCCCGCATTCGAGGCGTGCGTCAGACAGGGCGGCGCATTCTCCGTGATGGGCGCTTATAGTGCGCTCGACGGAGTTCCGGACTGTGCAAGCACCATGCTCCTTACGGACATCCTGAGGAACAAGTGGGGATTCAAGGGCTACGTCGTTTCGGACTGCGGAGCGATCGGAGATATAGCATACGGCCACAAATACGCTCCAGACCTCACCCATGCAGTTGCACTGGCGGTGAAAGCAGGCTGCGACCTCAGCTGCGGCGGTGAGTACGCCGAATTGAACGCTGCTGTTGCTGATGATTTGATTCCGGAGAAAGACATCGACAGATCGGTGACGCGCCTGATGCTCGCGCGTTTCAAACTCGGTATGTTCGATCCGCCGTCGGCAGTACCCTACGACACCATCACGATCGCCGATAACAACACGCCGGCTCACATGGCGCTTGCGCGCAAGGTTGCCGACGAAAGCATTGTGCTTCTCAAGAACGCGCACAGTACTCTTCCGCTTGCAAAGAAAGTAAAGTCGGTCGCTGTGATCGGCGTCTACGCCGACGACATCGGTGTCCTTCTCGGCAACTATAACGGCCAGCCGTCGAATCCGGTGACGATCCTGCAGGGGATCAGGAACAAGCTCGGCGACAAGGTCAGGGTCAGGTACGCGGGCGGATACAATCTCCTCGTGGACACGACCGCTATAGTACCGGTGGACAAAGAATATCTGAAGCCTGCAGGCGGCAGGCCCGGCCACGGCCTTTATGCCGAATATTTCGATAATTTCGACCTCAAGGGAAAGCCGGTGCTCACAAGGATCGACTCGGTCATGAACCAAATGTGGGGCTCCAAATCTGCAGGTGAGGGAGTCCCGGCTCACAATTTCTCGCTGAGATGGACCGGAACGATCACACCGCCCTCGACCGGAAAGTACGAGATCGGAACCTCGACGCTTGACAGGGGCCGCATTTACTTCGACGACTCGCTCCTCGTCGACAACTGGAGTCCGTATCAGAAATGGGAATTCCGGTCGGGGATCGTGAATATGGTGAAAGGGAAGGAGTACCCGATCGAAATCGACTACGGCGACAGCATCGACTTCTCCATGCTCAGGTTTGAGTGGAGAAAAGTGCACAAATTGCCGGATCCGGAGAAGCTAATCTCGGATGCGATTTCGCTCGTGAAGGAATCGGACGCGGCGATAGTAGTCGCTGGGATTTCGCCGAGGCTCGAAGGCGAGGAGAGCAGTCTGAACATCCCGGGCTTCGAGGGCGGCGATCGCACGAGCCTTAAGATCCCGGCGAACCAGGAACAACTCATTAAGGCACTTTATGCGACCGGCAAGCCATTGGTGCTCGTCCTTACCGGCGGGAGCGCGCTCGCGGTCAATTGGGAAGAAAAAAATCTTCCTGCGATTGTCGAGGCGTGGTATCCGGGTGAAGAGGGCGGAAATGCCGTCGCGGATGTCCTCTTCGGCGATTACAACCCGGCCGGAAGGCTGCCGGTTACATTCTACAAATCCGCGAAAGACATTCCACCATTTACTGATTACAATATGGCGGGAAGAACTTATCGTTATTTCAAAGGGACTCCGCTTTATCCGTTCGGTTTCGGATTGAGCTACACGACTTTCGGTTATTCACACTTGAAGGTCAGCAAAGACGTTGCAAAGCCCGGCGATACACTCACAGTTTCGGTGAACGTGAAGAACACCGGCGAACGGAACGGTGACGAAGTGGTACAATTGTATGTCAGAGATTTAACTTCCAGGGAGCCTCAGCCGATCAGATCTCTGAAAGGATTTGACCGTGTGTCCATCAGGAAAGGTGAGACGAAAACGGTCAGAATCGCTCTTCCCGTCAGATCGCTGAAATATTTCAGCGATAAGAAGAACGAATATGTCGTCGAACCCGGCAAATACGAGCTTCAGATAGGTTCCTCATCGAGCAATATCAGGGTTAAGAGAACGATCACTGTGGAATGAACTGTTGTTTGCAGGTCGAAAGGCCGAGATAGAATTAAGGCGACCGCTCCCTCACCTTTCAGCAAAGGGATAGGCGGCGGTTGCCGCTGTTGACGCATTGCGCTTCTGTAAGGGTGCACACGGACTCCTGGGTACTTACCCTAATCTTTTCGTCGGAACGCATCTTCAAACCTTCACTTTGAAAATCGGGGAACGAAATCGAAATTCAACTCGCTGAGCGAGCGTCCTGGGGATTATAGCGCGGTTGCCTGCCGGCAGCTCAGCGAAAAACATTCTTCAGTCCTGGCCATGACTTTACTTGACAATTCGACGGACAAGTTCCAAATTAGTGCCGTCAGATGAGCGTGCTAAAAAGTGGTGTGGCATGTTTGCGGGTCATACGCGAAGCACGATGACTGGCTGAACAAAGCGGGACAAGTCCGAGTAAACGTAAACATTCCTCCTACTTTATTTTCTTAAACGAAAGAAAATTCAGGAGGGAATCATGCGTATTGTTTCTGCATTTATTTTTGTCGCACTCATAGCTTCGAGTGCGTGGGCACAGAAGACGTGGACAGGAAGTGCTGGAGATGGGCTTTGGACTAGCGCGTCAAACTGGAGTGGTGGAGCGGTCCCTACCGCCGCAGATGATGTACTTCTGGACAATACGAATGTCTCCGGAAGTTACACGGTTACGATACCTTTTGACAGCTCGCTAGGCAAAGCAATTGCAAGGTCAATTCAAATCGGGTACGCAGGGAATGTTAATACAATTACCCTGTATTTCAGTAATAACGCGAAGGTGGCAGGTTTCAAGTTCGGAGACAGCACTGCCGGGAATCTTGACTTCTCAGTTGACCGGGGTGGCGTATTCATTAATGCTTCGAATGCCGCTAGCGGTTCAACTTATTTTCAACGGAAAGGAACGGCAGACTCGTTAAGGGTAAAGAGCGGCGGTAAGTTCGTGCAGGTTGCTACTGCTTCGTTCTCCACACCCTTTCCGGCGGCGAATTCCAAATTCGATGAGGGGAGCACGTTCGAATTAAATGTTCGCGCGGGCGCGACTTCAACCCCAACGGTTTCTGGACGCACCTGGGGAAATTATGTTGTTGCAGCAGACTCCGCCGGCGGAACCAGGACTTATTCTGGAGCATTTGGCTCAGGTGCTCTCACTGCCCTCGACACATGGACTGTCAAGTCGGGAGCGACCCTCTCCGGCTGGACTACAAATGGTACTCACACAGTGAAGAATATTGTGTTCGACGGGTCGATGAGCTACGGCACGTCCACGGGCTCACTTACTATTACTGGCGATGTAACCGTGAACGGCACTTGGACAACCTCGGCCAGTCAACCAATAACGTTCAATGGAGCAAGCGGTCAATCGATCGGGGGAACAAGCTCTATTACGTTCAATGACGGTTTGACAATGAACAATTCTGCTGGCATAACTCTCGGAACTTCCGTCACCGTCAATGGTGTCTCGACGATGACCACGGGAAATATCAATACCAACGGCAACACTCTCACTGTCAACGATACTCTTGACGCAGGCACAAATATCATCACCGGTACTGGCGGTGTCACCATCGCGTCCGGCGCTACATTCATCACTGCAGACACAGGCGGAGTATACGGAACCGTACAAGCCAGCTCCGTTTCGTTCAGTTCCGCAGCGAACTACACCTTCGACGGCACAAGCGCTCAGATGACGAGCGTCGGCATGCCTTCGACCGTCAATAACCTTACCATCAACAACTCGGCAGGCGTGACGCTAAGCCAGTCCACTACAGCGAGTATGCTTTACTTCACTAACGGCACACTTGCCACCGGCGCCAGCACCCTCGTTGTGACTTCAGGGTTCTCGGGTCATGGTTCAGGCAAATTTGTCGAAGGCAACCTCGCTGTTCCCGTCGGTTCGACCGGCGGCTACATATTCCCTCTCGGCCAAGGGTCGGATTACCTGCCCGTGACTCTCAACTTCAACTCCCTTACGGGTTCGGACAATGTGGCGATCAGTGCCGTTGATAAGAGTTCAACTCCTCCGGGTGGACCTCTCGGCAGCAATCAGGTGCTCAACCGATATTTCAAGGTGGCAAAAGGATCGGGGATCACCGCTTTTTCGGCAGATGTCTCATTCAGTTACTCTGATGCGGATGTAGCGAGTGCGGGTGCGACCGAGAGTGCTCTCATGGTTTTCCAGTGGGACGGTGCTCAGTGGCATCCGCTTGCCACTTCGATCAACACAACTGCAAATACTGCGGATGTTTCCGGACTCACCTCATTCTCCGATTTTGTCCTCTCCGGCACGTCAGATACTCCCCTTCCCGTGACGATGAAGAGCTTGAGTGCATCTATTGACGCTGGAAAAGTCAGGCTCGTTTTCTCAACCGCCACTGAGATCAACATCGCCGGCTTCAACATTCTCCGCGCGACATCGAAGGCCGGTCCCTTCGATCTCGCTTCGAGTTACACGTCGAACGCAGCACTGAAGGCGGCGGGCACCGCCACGCACGGCGGATCGTACATTTTCGTCGATCCTAGAGTGTCCTCCGGGAAGATGTACTTCTACAAGATCGATGCTGTGGGTAACGACGGACTGTCGCAACAGGTCGGCGGCCTTCTCCAGGTGGAGGTGACCGCTCCGAAGGAATTCGCCGTCTACCAGAACTACCCGAACCCGTTCAATCCGACCACGACCATTCGTTTTGATCTGAAGGAACAGTCGAACGTACGACTCGAGGTCTACAACGTCCTCGGAATGAAGGTCAGCGGTCAGAGCTTTCAGAAGGAGGCGGGGACGTTTGAGACCCAGCTGGATTTCTCGAGCATGCCGAGCGGAATCTATTATTACAGGGTCATGATCACCGGCAGGTCGGGAAGCAGCTTTGTTTCCACGAAGAAAATGCTTCTCGTGAAGTGACGCGGTGATCGGACGGAATCCTTTGATTTGAAACCGGGGCGGCGCAATTGGCCGCCCCGCCTCTTTATCGGCAAAACTGTCCGTGGCCGGCGTCTCAGCCACTCACCGGTCATTTCCTCTGAGAAGTGTTTCGATTATATTGTTCGCGAGTCGTGAGACAGATTTTGTGGCGCCGCCGGGCCGGCTATACACAATCAATATCCGTTCCAACACAAGTGCGGATTTGTTCTCGCCGCGGGATTGGAGTACCTAAATGAGATTCAGGGCCGTTCTGTTTGTATTTACTTTTGTCATTTCAACCCTTCTTGCAACATCCTTATCTGCTCAGGTTGCCAACCACGTCGTCATAAGCGAGGTGTATGGCGGAGGTGGGAATTCGGGGGCAACATTAAAGAACGATTTCATCGAACTATATAACCCCACAGATTCCCCGGTGGACATCTCCGGGTGGTCGGTTCAGTACGCATCGGCTACAGGTACGAGCTGGCAAGTTACACCATTGACCGGATCCATTGCGCCTCACCGCTACTGCCTCGTGCAGGAAGCCCAGGGGGCCGGAGGAACATTGAACCTGCCCACCCCGGATGTTACCGGAACGCTTGCGATGGGCGGGACGAATGGGAAAGTCGCGTTAGTAAATTCCGCCACGGCACTATCCGGTGCCAATCCGTCGTCCTCGCTATATGTTGACCTGCTGGGCTATGGCACGGCAAACGGATATGAAGGCAGCGCGTCAGCGCCGGCCCTTTCCAATACCACTTCCGCGGAAAGAAAGGCGAACTCTTTGTCGACGGCGTTGTCATTGGCGAGCAGCGGTGCGGATGAGGCACTCGGCAACGGCTATGACACCGATAATAACTCCGCCGATTTCGTCGCACAGTCGGCGATTAATCCTCAGAACTCGGCATCCCCGGCTGAGCCCGTTAACACCATCCCAGGCAGCGGCATCGGCTCCGCGCTGATTGCTCCTTCGATTGTGAGCGCGGCCTCGACATCCAATTTCACGATCAAGTTCATAAGCAGCGGAACCGACGTGATCGACACCGTAATCGTAGTGGTCCCGTCGAAGTTCAGCTGGTCCAAAACTATACCCGACGTATCGGTGTCCGGGACCGGCACCTCGGGCGCGCGCGTGGACGTAGTGCAGGATACAATTCACGTCGGGGGCCTCGCGGTTACGAGCACCGACTCTGCCGCGATCGTGGTACACCTGGTTACAGTCTCCGATTCCGCGATGACCGGCATTTTCGTTGTCAAGACCGCGATTGCGGGAGTGCAGCCCTCGCCGGTGAGTTCTCAACTCGTCGTGACTGTGACAAAGCTCGTGAGGATCATCGACCTTCATATCAACGATTCACAGGGCGTCCCGGCTCCGCCGTACGGGATAGGGGCAGTCGTGACGGTGAGTGGAATAATCACATCCGACGGCAACCTGACAAGGACCGATCTCTATCTTCAGGACGCGACGGCAGGAGTCAACATATTCAGCTATTCTCGTTCATACAATTACCAGGTCGGCGACAGCGTTACCTTTACCGGGACGATCCAGCAGTATCGTGGTACGACGGAGATAGCTCCCGATTCAGCCATGACAATGTTCCTCGCCCACGGAAGACCGCTTCCTGCCCCCCTTCTCCTCACGGCGGCGGACGTCAACAAGACTTTCACCGACGATTATTCCGAACCCAACGAAGGGAGGCTTGTAAGAGTAAACGGCGTCACGTACAACGTGGCCAACCAGACAATTACGGACATCACCGGCACAACCGGAGGTTTCATATCGAATACATTGACTTTACCGACCGGAACGTTTGACTTCGTCGGCATACTGAAGCAATATAAACCGGGTACACCCGCTCCCCTTGGCCCTTATCTCACGGACTACGAGATCCAGGCCAGGACACAGGAAGATTTGATTACCCAAAGCGGTCCTTCTTTTGTTGAAGTTCCGGCCGAAGAAAACATACGGCCCAGTTCAGTCGAGATCGCATTCAAAACGGCTACATTGTCCGGAGCCGTGATAAGATACGGGACCACGGTCAATTATACCGATTCGGTTGTGGTATCTTCCCCGGACACCGTGCACGGAATTTCAATTCCCGGCCTGTGGCCGGCGACCGTGTACCACTATCAGGTCGCGGCGACCGACCCTGCAGGTACCAATCAGACCGGCGACGCGATCTTCAGCACTGCGTCACCCGTCGGATCGACAGGTATTATAGATGTGTTCTTCTCTAATTCGGTCGACACTTCGGTTGCGCGCGGCGAAAAGGCGCAGACCGTCGACATCTCGTCGAAATTCATTTCGAGAATCAATGCGGCACAGCACTCGATCGACGTCGCACTCTACAGCATGAGCGGCACTGTCGGCAGTAATATTGCGAGTGCGCTCATCGCAGCCAAGAACCGCGGCGTCGACGTCCGCATGATCGCGGAGTATGACAATTCGACCACTGTGCCGATGAACACCATGAAGTCGAGCGGGATTCCTTTCATTACCGACAAGTTCGACACCGTGAATGCCGGGAACGGGCTGATGCATAACAAGTTTGCGGTCTTCGACTTCCGCGACACCGCATCTTTCACGGACGACTGGGTCTGGTCGGGGTCATGGAACGCGACTGATCCGGGAAACAACAGCGACGCGCAGAATGCTGTGGAGATACAGGACAAGTCACTTGCAAATGCGTACACGATGGAATTCAATGAAATGTGGGGGAGTTCGACCGATGTACCGAACGAGTCGCAATCCCGGTTTGGAATCAGGAAAACCGACAACACCCCGCACAAATTCAACATTAAAGGTATCCCAGTCGAGTCCTACTTCAGTCCGTCAGATCAAACGACGCTGCACATTTATGAAGCTCTGCGCACAGCAACGAGCTCGGTGAATATTTGCATGCTGACCTTCACAGAATCCGACCTTGCACAGGCTCTCATCGGCAGGAAGACGGCCGGTGATAAAGTAAGGGTGGTCCTCGACAATAGTACGGACAACGGCAACCAGTTCAGCTTTCTGCAAACCGGCGGCGTGGACATTCACCTGAAAGGAAGCGGCCTTACCGGACTTCTCCACCATAAGTACGCATTGATCGACGCAGAAGATTCTAAGGCGGACGAGACGGTGATCACCGGTTCACATAACTGGTCTAATGCTGCGGAGACCTCGAACAACGAGAACACTCTCATAATTCATGACGGCCGCATCGCAAACCTTTACTTGCAGGAATTCAAGTCAAGATATCTCGAAGCCGGCGGAAGTGACGACATACAATTGGGAGTGAAGAATGCGGGACATGGAATACCGGCATCGTTCGCGCTCAATCAGAATTATCCAAACCCATTCAATCCGACCACAATGATCAATTACCAACTATCGGCGAACAGCCATGTCACATTGAAAGTTTATGACGTGCTCGGAAGAGAAATGGCGACTCTCGTGAATCAGAGACAGAATGCGGGATATTACAGTGTTGCTTTCGATGCCGCCAGGTTCGCGTCGGGAACTTACTTCTACATCCTCAAGGCGGCCGGTAACGTGAATGTCAGGAAGATGTTGTTGCTGAAGTAGTCAGGTGCTGGTCTCGATTGCTATTTGAAACTTTCTGATTGAGGCACTTGACATTTCAACAGACACATTCCAAATTGATGCAGTTCTACAAGTAGTCGTGCTAAACAAAACGGGCGTGTATGCGATTTGTGAGACCAACTCTATGAGCGAACTATTTCAGTTCGGGGTCATCCTGTCCAATCGCTGACATTCCCCTTCTTTATTAAAAGGGCCAACTAACAGTCAGGAGGAAACAATGCGAGTTGTTGCGACAGTTCTATTCGCCGCACTTCTAAGCGTAAGTGCGCGCGCACAAACCACCTACACGTGGACTGGAACTACAGACTCTGTGTGGGCAACGGCCACGAATTGGAGCCCCAACAGGACTTCACCGGCGACAAACGACATCCTTGTTTTCGACGGGAACCAAACCAGACAGCCCGCATTTTCGGCAAACGAGACCGTGGGCAGGATTCTTGTGAGCGGAAATGCGACGCTGAGCATTTTGAACGGTACCGGGACCGTCAAGCTCACCGTAACTGGCGGCTCCCCGAACTGCCTGAACGTATCGGCGGGTGACACGCTGACCATAAACGCCACAGGAACAAGCGGCAATGGGCAATTGTCGATTGGAACAGGCGGTGGTGTCGACAGCGGGTCCGTGACTATTCTTGGGCGTGCTCAAGTACTTAGTACCGATGCAACCAACAGGTTGGTATTCGAGAACGGTGCGGTGTTCAATGCATCTCAATCGACGGGAAATCCGTTCGGATCAAGCACTACCGGCACAACAAACAGTGTCGAGTTCAAGAGCGGTTCCACGTTCAATCAAAATACGGGTGCCTCAAACCCGTTCGCGAAGACTGCTCCAGCCAGCGTGGTTATATTTGACAAGGGTAGTCTGTTCAGTCTCAACGTCACCTCCGCGTCGTACGACCCGTTTGGCTTGTCGCTCAGCGGCAGGACATTTCCGAACCTGATTATCGGCGGGCAGGGTGCACACTGGTCATATACGGGAAGTGGTGCAGGAACTTGCACGATAGACGGTAATTTGACCATCAACACCGGGGACACGTTATATTCCGCAACGGCTAATTTCCTGGTGACGGGCAACGTCACAAACGACGGCTACTGGAACGCGGCGAATGGAGATACTGTGACGCTGAACGGCGGTGCCTCGAGCGTGCTGATTTCAGGAAGCGGAAAAACGGTCTTTCATCAGGCGGTTTTCAGCCAGAATATTGCGAGCACATCGCTCGCTCAGGACATTATCGACTCCGGATCAGTGGTAGTGACCGGGCTCCTGAATGCAGGCACGAACGCAATTACAGGCCCGGGAGACTTCACGCTTGCTTCAAATACAACCCTGGGACTGGGCGGCCCTAACGGCGTAAACAGCGCTGTGCAGACAACCGGAACCAATACTCTCAGCACCGGCGCTAGATTCTCCTTCACGGGCGCCGGACCACAGGTCACAGGCACTCTAATGCCCGACACTGTCAACACGATCTGGATCTTCACATCAACCGGTGTGACGTTGAGCAAAACAACCACTACTACACTTAATACTACTCTTAATGCCGCTGGATCTTTGTACACAGGACCCGATACTCTCTTCACAGCAATAGGCGGGACCTACGGAGCCGGCGCCTTTATCGGCGGCAACCTCGCTTATTCCAATTTCGGTTTCACGGGCGCCTGGATCTTCCCTGTCGGCCAGGGTATCACTTATCTCCCTGTGACGATCAATGTCACCGCAATCTCGGGAAGCGGGACAGTAGTCGTGGCTCCGGTTGACGGATCGATTACCAAGCCAACTCCCTCACCTGACTCGTTATGGATTCTGAAGAGGTATTTCAAGATAGGAAACACTTCCGCAATTACTTCCTTTACGGCGGATGTCACACTGAGTTATTCTGACGATGACATGGCCGGGATTGGCGTCACAAACGACTCTCTTCTGCACGTCTATCAGTACAACGGCTCCAGTTGGGCCGATCTGACGATTTCGTCACGCGACGTCACCAATAACACAATAACAGTCTCCGGCCTCACCTCATTCGGCAGCTTCGTTATCGGTACGCGCGGACCGGAGAAGGTTACTATTGCTGAGGCGAGGAAGGACGATAATCACGATCTGATACCCGACTATTCCGTCACCGGCGATACATTGGAGGTGTTCGGCGTTGTCACTACACAGAATATACAGGCCATCCAGGGCAACACTTCGTATTGCATTCAGGACGGGACAGCGGGCATCGATGTGTTTGCCTACGGTACTTTTGCGTCAACCTTCAACATCGGAGATTCCGTGTTTGTCATCGGTAAGGTTGCGCAGTATCACGGCCTGACGGAGATTGTTCCGCTGGTGCTCGATTCAGTACACTTCGCCGTCATCAAACACGGCGCAACAGTACCAGCTCCTCTTCACCTGAGCCTTCATAATTATGTACTGAACGCTGAGACTTACGAGAGCCAGCTCATAGCGATTATAGATACCCTCTATAAGACATCAGGCACATGGCCCACTGCAGGGGCACAGTCCAGCGTGTACATGACTAACCAGGCGCATTCAGACACCGCCCAGGTTTTCATCAGCAAGAACACGAATCTGGCGGGTTGGCCTGAGCCGGTATATCCCATAAGTGTGGTAGGTGTGATCAGCCAGTATTCACCGGGCTCCACGGTCAACGCCGGTTATGAAATCGTACCGCGAGACACGAACGATGTGCAGAATGTTGCAATAGCGCCACCATCACTTCTTCTCCCTGCCAACAATGTGTCGTTCCAGAGGACGGATACTCTGATGTTCAAATGGAGCAGGAGCGTGACCGCTTCGAAGTATCTCTTCCAATTATCCACGACCAGGACTTTCTCATCTTATGTAGTGAACGATTCAAACGTGACGGACACCACGAGAAAAGTGACGGGCCTCTTGAGTCTGACGAAGTATTATTGGCGCGTCAGTTCATATAACGTAACGGCCTTCGGTGCATTTTCAGCGACAGACTCCCTCACTACGATAATTGCTGCTCCGGTCCAGCCGGTGCTTGTTTCTCCTGTGGGTGGTGTGAAGAGTGTACCGCGCAGGACGACATTCAAATGGAATGCTTGCCCTAATGCGACAAAGTATCGTCTCCAGGTCGCGAGCGACACCAACTTCACATCTGTCGTCTTCGACACTACTCTTGCGGACACCTCCAAGATGCTGAGTACGGGGCTGTCGGCTTCGACGAAGCATTACTGGAGAGTGAGCGCCAGTGACACGGGCGGCACGAGCCCATATGCGACCGCGAGCTACACGACCGGCACCGGTCTCGACGGAATCGATGAACAGACCGGACTTCCGAAGGAGTTCGCGCTGTACCAGAATTACCCGAATCCTTTTAACCCGACAACGACCATAGGATTCGCACTCCCGAAGGAATCGCAGGTCCGGATCGAGGTATTCAATGTTCTGGGCCAACGGGTTGAGCTGCTCGTCGACGGCGTGGTCAAAGCGGGTAATCACGTGATCTCATTCAATGCCGGCCGTCTCGCATCAGGCGTCTATTTCTATATCATGAGAGCCGGCGATAGGACATTCAAGCAGAAGATGCTGTTGATGAAGTAATTCAAACCGTGAATATGGGCATGCGGCGGGAGGCTTCGGCCTCCCGTTTTATTTCGCGTTGTTGCTCATGCCGGCCCCCGCAGGTAAGTTGAAGAAAGATCGGGATGGTGGCGTCCCGATGTGCGAAAACAAAACTATATGGAGTGGGACAAATGAAACCTAACGCAAAGAAGTTGATCGTCGTTGCCGGCCTTCTTTTTCTGTTGGCGATTTCGTCAATGATCCTGATCCCGCGAAGATCCAAGGCGCAGGAGCAGGTCGTCGGCAATACGTATTCCAAAGTGACGCTGTATTCTCAGGACGGCAAGGTTCTGGGAACATGGACGGCCGTCGGACTCGGCCAGATGGACGGGAACACTTTCATGTTCAACGTCTACAAGGGGATTGGCGCCACTCACGACTGGCAGGTACGTATCAACGGAACATTCACCGTGGAACAGACCGCACCTTGAAAAAACCGCCTGAAACCGGACCGTAGTGTGCGTATCAGTCCGCTGAAAGCAGGTTCTTCGCCGTCGCGAACCGACTGATCGCATCTTTTATCCCCTGCCGTTCCTTTTCCCCGAGAAACGAAAGGGCTATCCTGTGCGAGCCGCCGTCAGCGAAGCTTATCGCGACTTTGTTTTTCAGTAGTTCTATTTTCTTTATGCCCGTCCAGTCAAAACGGTTAGGGCTCGCAAACTGTCGCTTGTACTCGATCGCGGACTCGTCGACCTTGAAGTACCATTTTGGGGGAAACAGCCAGAATAGAACCAGCACTAATGCATAGGCAAACTCCAGCACCGGAACGGTTGGGCGGAGCCTGCCCGTTACACTCGAGAGCTGAAAGATTCCGTCTCCCGCGAGAAGAACCGCAAAAACCGGGTACCCTACCCTGTTGAACTTTCGCTTGTTGAAATCGACAAAGAAGTCTTCCATAGATCACCTTTGTTCCGTATTCGGCAGCGCGAACCCGTAAGCGATGGCTCCGCTCCCTGTTATTATCCCTGGACCGTTTTGGGTTTGAAGACGTATTTGTCCGCCAGCTCGTAGACTCCGAACATGGCAGCGCTGTAAATGAGCGTGCTCAACATCGTATTTCCGAAGAACGGTATCGCCATCACGTAACACTGAGCGAGCCCGGCAAGAGTTTTCGGGTACATCGAGCCTGGAAACAACCAGACGGCGAAATTGGTCGTGATGAAAAAGATGACCGCCCCGGAAAGCGAGAGCCCGAGTATTCTTCCCGCCGAGATCTTCTTCTCGAGCATGAGCCCGAGGGCTGCGATCAGGAGAAGGGTTCCATAGACGAATGCCATAGAACCGAGATCGTAAAAACCGATGACGGCGTCGCTCAGAAAAAGAGCCGCGACGGGAACCAGGAACGCGTAACGCTTTTTCAGGTAGGCTCCCGCGAAAAGCGCTATCGAGATCACCGGCGTGAAGTTCGGCGCGTGCGGAATAAGTCTGGAAAACGCGGCGAACAGAATCAGCATCAGTGCCAGCAGTATATTCATTGTTACCTCCGACTTCCTTTTTTACTTATCGTGATTTTTAAAACTCGTTTTAGAAAAAGACAAATCAAATGTCGCCCGTCACCGCAGAAATGCTATGCCGTCCGGGTAGAGGCCGGCGGTAAAAGACCTGTTCGTGTATTGCCCGCTCGAGGTGTAAATGTAAACCACACCATTTGTCTTGCCGCCTTTCGCATCGGTAACGTAAACATTTCCCGTCGCCTCGTCGACCGATATTCCGTAAAAGCTTCCGCTGATCAGGCTCTTGTCCAGAATCTTGTGCGTTGACACGTCTAACTTAACGACGGAGCTGTCGGCAATCAAGTAAGCGACTCCGTTCCGGGTATCGATCGTGAGCGTGTGCCCCGTGAACGACGGGATCTGCATCCCGGTGTTTATCGAGTCCGTCACAGAATCGGTGGAAGGGCTGATTATATAAATCGAGCCGACACTTCCCTGCTGTCCCGGGCAGGCGACCCATACGTTCCCGTTCTCGTCGGCTTCCACTTCGGTCGGTCCTGCGCCGACGGTGACGGTTTTGACGACCTTTCTTGTAGTTTCGTCTATGACGCTTACCGTATTGCCGGAGCCGTAGCCCGAGTTCGCGACGAAAACTTGTCCGTTGACAAATGCTATTCCGTATGGCTCCTTTCCGACAGAAATAGTGTCCTGGGAAATCAGGACGTTGCTCGATAGGTTCACGACCGAAACGGAGTTTGTGTAGAGATCGCTTACAAAAGCGACGTCCGAAAGTGGATCGAATGCTATCCGGTATGGACTCGTTCCGCTCGGGAAGTAAACTGTCCCGACAGAAAGTCCCGACGTTGCATCCATGACCTCTATCTTGTCTGAGTTGTTAATAACCATGTATGCATCGTTTCCGTATATGGCAATGTCGTTGCCGAAATCTCCGAGATTCCTGCCGTTCGCAAGCTTGAATACATCGTTTACCGTTCGGTTGGAGTCCGGATAGTACGCGGTCAGCGTCGAGTTTCCCTGCCCGAAATATCCCTGGTTGAGGACGTATACAGCTGATGCCGACGGCACAAAATAGGACACCGAAGCAGTGGGACTTTTGCAGGAACCGAGAATCAGGCTAAACGATGTGAGTATAAGAATGCGTTTCATACAATTTCCTTTATTGATTCAATTGGATGCCGAGGCTTAGATAAAACGTTCTCAGCGGCATCGGGTATTGTGGTATCACCTGATAGTTTTGGTTGAAAACATTTTTCACGGACAGCAGCGGTGAGAGAATGAAATCTGACACCCGGACTCTCGCACCTGCTGAAAGGTCTACCGTTGTGAACGCGGGGAGAAACTGGTCGTTCGCGGCCGTCGTGTATCTGAACCCGACATATCGAAGTGTCGCTGAGATTATGGTCATCCATGGAGAGATGGCGGCGACAACGGATGCCTGTTCTTCAGGCCGGTAAATAAGTTCCTTTTCGTAACTGGGAGAATTAGGGTCGGAGACATCGAGCGACTGGCCGACCGAGTAATTTGCCCGCAGGCCGGCGAAGTCTTTGTAATTGGCATGGACGCTGAGTTCGATTCCGTGTGAGAGGGTCTTTTGATAGTTAACCGGAATCCATAGGCTTCCGGCCGACGGCTCCCACACTATTCCGTCGCTGATGTCGATTGAATAGAAATCGACGTCCGTTTCTATTTCAACGGGCGTCTGGATTCTTAGCACGATTCCTCCATCGTAGTCGACGGACTTCTCCGGTTTGATGGACGGGTTCCCGGCAGATGCATAGTAAAGCTCGTTGAATGTCGGCGCCCTGAAGCTTGTGCCGACACTGGCGCGGAAGTGGAATGGAATCGACGCAACCGGCTTCACATTAAGGCCGAGTTTCGGATTGAATGATCCGCCGAAATCGGAATACCAATCCATTCGTGCGCTCGGCGAAATATGGATTTCGGACGTAAATGGACCGGGCAGGTTCATGACGCCGCTCATGAAGCCTCCCACCCTTCCCCTTTCTTTCGTGCCGGTCATCTCCGAGCTTGTTCCGCGGTCTCCCTCGGCATCGATGCCCGCGGCCCAGTCGAACTCGTCTGAGGAATAGTTAAGCTGTATAGCCGGTTGCAGCGAAAGCATTTTGTAGAAATCGTCGATCGAGTAGCCGCCCGGCACCTTCGGCGGATCTATGTATCTCAGGTAGCCGTATGTAAATCCGGCGGAGGAGGACAGGATGAAATCGCCGAGCATGTTCTTGTGATTGATTACGGAGAGGAAATCACCGTCATTTTCACGCCCGGTTCCAATGAAGTTTTGACCCGTGACCGGTCCGGGCGTGCCCCTGTTTGCCGAGACGTTGCTGACGACAATTGTCGTGGAGTTCTCAGCGCCGGGAATCTCGATCTTCGCGAACTGGTTGTCCGACACGAAATCCGCTCCCGTGCGCTTCATTGGGAAGAAATTGAGTCCGTCAGTGTAGTTAAAATCGTAGTCGTTCCTTGCGCGAGTCCTTTGTACCATAATGCCGATAGACGCGCCGCCGACACTCTGGTTTATACTCACGCTGGCTTGTTGGTATCCGTACGAGCCCGCTCCTAAACTCACGCCTGCGCCGGGAGAGGTCGGTGATTCGGTACTGAGGTTGACAATTCCCCCGATCGCATCTGCGCCGAAGAGCGACGACGAGCCGCCTTCCGCAATCTCGATGCTTCCGATCTGTGAAATGGGGATCAAAGACAGGTCGACAAGTCCGTTTTGTACGCTGTTTACCCTCACGCCGTCCATCATAAAGAGCGTCTCTTCCGATCCAGTGCCCCTGACGCTTATCGTCGAGAGCTGCGACGGGCCGTAGTCTTTCACGAACAGCCCGCCGGCAGCGGATAGCACGTCCGAAATATCGGAGAAGCCGA
>JAJYJD010000214.1 GCA_021789755.1 Bacteroidota bacterium | reverse complement strand
TCGGTTTCGGTCTCAGGCTCGACGGCCTCGTCAAAATTCTGGCAGCTTACGATCTGGTTGACATCGATCGACCCGGGATTTACTCGTTCATAGTCGACCACCTCGATTTACAGTACGACTACAGCGAGTACACAGGAGACTCATATGCGACAGGAACGAATTTTCAGTCGTTGAACCTGGTGGTGAGGTAGACCCACCAACCTTGCGAAGGTTTTGGACCTTCGCAAGGTTGACCAAACTTAGAGGAATGGAGAAATGAAAAGCACAATTCGAATAATAGCCATAATAATTCTCGCGTCGGCAACACAGGCTTACGCGCAGGCGGTTCCGTTTCTGAACTATCCAGTCTCGGCCCAAGCGCTCGGCATGGGCGGTGTCGGAACGGCGTTCATATCCGACAACGCGACGGCGACAATCGCTAATCCTGCACAACTCGGTATATTCAGTTTAAATGCCAAGGCAAACGCGAGTACTGATATAGCTGGATGGCTTGAACCCGGCGCGTCTATGGATGCTTCTGCCATAAGCGTTGGAGCCGGGCTCAATCAGTTCTGGAAGGAATTACCATTTACGACAGTTGCTGGAATAGGTTATTCTAATATCAGCTACTCCTATGTGCCACCTGGTCCGTTGTCGGGTCCATACGTCATACCTGGAAGAGAGATTGACGCGTCCAACAGTCTAACGGTCGCCTTAGGGCTCGATTATTTCGTCGCGCTCGGTTTTGGGTACACACTGAAGTTGATCCATTCCCGAGATCCTTCTTATCCGGTGAATCAGACTGGCCAGGATTTAGGCGTCATACTCCAAGTACCAGTTACCAAACTCATTAGGAAAGCGAGAGAAACAAGGAATGGCGTCAAGCCAACTTTTGATTTAAGTTTCGGATATGCGATGAGGAATTTCGGAAAATATGTAAGATATCCCTATACTCCGCTTCCTACAGAAGCGGATCTTGGATTGAGTGCTGACGGAGGACTCAGTTCAAGATACGCCGGCATGACATGGCATTGGCTCTCGCTTTCATGGTCGAGCGAAGCTGCAAACGCCCCGTTCAGATTGGATTCGGTTATCGAGTACATCGGCCATTTTGCGACTTTTAGTGATACTGCATGGGGCTACGCACCGCGATACCATCCGGGCCTCGGCAATTTCAATCCATGGCAGAACCTGATACTCGGAAAAGCGAGCGCAACCGTCGGCCTGCGCAAAGGCGGACAGATCGGACTCGCCGAATTCATCTACATCCGCGCTGGCTCGATAACGGATGCAGGTCAGACAACTTACTCCACTTTCGGCTGGGGACTGGATCTCGACGGTCTCGCGAAGTGTCTCGTCTTCTTCAGGTGGCTGGACCCCAATGCACCAGTCGCCAAGTTCCTGCTTGACCATCTCGATCTGCAATATGATTACAGTAGAGCCTACGGCGGGATTTATCAGGGTGAGCCGTTCGAGGACTTGAACCTGGTGGTGAGGTAAAGGCACCAACCTTGCGAAGGTTTTGAACCTTCGCAAGGTGTGGCCGAACCTACTCCAGCCCGCTGAGCAGCAATCCCGACAATAGCTTCGGATAGAAGTACGTCGACTTCTGCGGCATGACGGCACTCGCATCTGCGACTTCCTTCACCTGCTCGACCTTAGTCGCGTTGAGTATAAAGCCGACCTGTCCCTTGCCGGATTGCACCGCGCCGTCTACTTCATGCCGATCGATCGTATAATTTATGTTCAGCTTCTTCTCCTGCGCCTCTTTCGAAATTCCGAGCGTCTGTGTCAACACATAGTCGTGCAGCAGCGTAACATCGAGCCTTTTCACAGGAGCCGGCACGTTTTCCTTGACAATAGAAAGCACATCGGAGCCGGATTTCAACTTCATTAGATAGTATTTCCTCTGCGGCAGTATCATTCCGTAAGAATGCGCGCCGGCCGACAGAAGCACAGACGCCAGCGTATCGACATCAGGCTTTGAAGTGAAATCAAAATGGGTTTTCACGGCTTCGATCATCTTGTTCGCGTCGAAACCGGCTAAGCTGTGAAGTATCCTGTGCGTCGGATAAACGACGAGTCCCGAATCGAAGATGTTGGTGAAGTACATCATTATGAAATTGTATGCTTCTTTTCCCGTGTGCTTAGGGTTTTTCTCCTTCATAAGCCGCTGGTATTCTAGGGCCGTCTCGTATCTGTGGTGGCCGTCGGCGATGTAGACGGGAATGTTTTTCAGCGAGCCCTGGAACACTTTCACGGTTGCCGGGTCGGTGATCCTGTACAATCTATTGTTCACGCCGTCCTGGTCCGCTTCCAGAAAAGGTTTCTTCTTCGACAACTTCTCATACTCTTTTTCAAGCTTCCTGCCCTGGTCACCGTACACGCCGAAAATCTGGCTGAATGACGCCTTAGTCGCGGTCATGAGTTTCAGCCTGTCCATCTTCGGCCCGGAAAGCGTGTGCTCATGCGGAAGGACGACGCCGGCCTCGAACGGTTCCAGCTTGATCCATGATATGAAGCCCCGCCGCGTGACGGTGCTGCCGGACTGCGTCTTGAATGTCTGGAAGTACGGATAAATCGCGGGCTCACTATCCTGAACGAGCGCTTTCTCCTTCAACATTCTCTGCATTTCTTTTGCGGCAGCCGGATACGGATCTGGATCGGGATTCAGATCGAGCCTGATGATATTATTCTTATCTCTTTTGAAAAGTTCCTGCTGTTGCTCCTTGTTAATTACATCGTAAGGCGGTGCGACAACTTTCGAAAGATCTTTGATTACCGCAGTATTGAAATGAATCGACTTGAAAGGTTGGATATCTGCCATCTAAGACTCCTGTTTTCTGGAGTTATAATAACAAACGCGGCTTTTGTAAAGCAAGGCGCGCGGAAAACATTTCACGGAGTTCCACCGGGTAAAGAGGAAGAGCCACGGAAGAAACCGTTACTGGGCTCTCCGTGTTTCTCCGTCTCATCCTGCGTAACCTGTTCAACCCCAGGGGGTCGTTCAATATCTTGCATAACCGCTTTTGACTTTTGACCTTCGACTCTTGAGTCTATTTCTACCTGTACCCCAGCCTCTTGATCTTCGCCTTGTCGTCACGCCATTCTTTTTCTACCTTGACGAACAATTCGAGGAACACTTCGTGTCCAATCAGCTCTTCGATCTGTCGCCGCGCGCTTTGCCCGATCTGCTTGAGCGCAGCCCCGCCCTTCCCTATGATTATTCCCTTCTGCGAATCCTTCTCGACAAAAACCACGGCCCGGATATACGTCTTGCGCTCCGTGTCGCTTTCCCTGAACTCTTCTATTTCCACAGTCGTCGCATAAGGGACTTCTTCCTTAAACACCTTGAATATTTCTTCGCGTATCAGCTCGCTGACGAAGAACCTTTCGTCCCTGTCGCTGACGTAATCCTCCGGGTAGAGCGCGTTACCTTCCGGAAGGTATTTCACGATCGTCTTCTTCAGGTCGTCAAGATTCTCCCCTTTAATCGCCGAGACGGGGATGATCTCTCTGAAGGGCAATAATTCACTGAAAGACTTGATGAGCGGAAGTACATCCGCCTTCTTGATGAGATCGATCTTATTGATCACCATGAACACGGGCTTTTTATCTTTCAACTCGGAGAGACCCGCTAATGCCGCGGAGTGTTTTAGAGATCCGACCGCGCCGCGTTCGCCGGCGTCGGCAAGAATCATGACGACGTCCGCCTCTTCTATTGCCGTCCCGGCAAAAGACATCATCACTTCCTGAAGTGCGTATCTGGGCCTGATCAGCCCCGGAGTATCGAGAAAAACGATCTGAAAGTCTTCACCGGTAAGTATCCCGGCAATTTTGTGGCGCGTGGTTTGCGGTTTGGGAGTTACGATGGAAAGCTTCTGGCCGAGCAGGGCATTGAGAAGCGTGGATTTACCGACGTTCGGCTCACCTACCAGGGCGACATAGCCGCAACGGTAGTTCGACGTCTTATCAGCGTTCGTGTTTGTCATGCTGAATATAAGCTCCAAATCACAAACACTCCGTCAGATCACGTCGATCTGCCGAGATCGAAAGACAAGCTCCATACAAAAAAAGGTTTTAACCGACAACGAGCAAAGCTTTCGCGGATTTCGAGCTTGATGGATTAATATTTGATAGTTGTTTGGACCTTGGAACCTGGTGCTTGGAGCTTACCATTAAAGTGCAGCTTCTCCGCTCTCCTCTGTTCGTACGCGGATGACTTCTTCGACAGGATATATGAAAATTTTGCCGTCCCCCACCTGGCCGGTCTTGGCGCTTTTTATAATTGTGCCCACGATTTTGTCGACCTGATCGTCCGGCGAAATGATCTCGATCTTCATCTTGGGTAAAAAATCAATCTGATACTCCGACCCGCGATACATCTCGGTGTGCCCCTTCTGACGACCATAACCCTTGACTTCAGTGATCGTCATGCCTTTTATACCGATTTCTATCAGCGCCTCCCGGACGTCATCGATTTTGAACGGACGGATGATAGCTTCGATCTTTTTCATTTCAAGCTCCTCGATTTTGTGAGGCGGTTACTCATGGTCGTGGGTTTCTGTGTTAATATTGGCACAAAATCGTCACAGAAGCAAGAAACTGACAGCGTCGCGACACCGCCGATCTGACATTATTAATCCCGCTTCGCCGCAGACACCACAATCTTTTCATTCGCCGCAAATTGTATAGCATAGCCGGTCTTATTAAATTTTAGTACAAGAATTTGGAGCAAAATTGAGAGCAAAACTGGCACTCGCCGACGGCAATGTCTTCACCGGCGAATCGTTCGGCGCCGAGGGAGAAACCGCGGGCGAAGTCGTATTCAATACAAGCATGATCGGTTACCAGGAGATCCTTACCGATCCTTCCTACTGCGGTCAGATCGTGACCATGACCTATCCGCACATCGGCAATTACGGAATAAATCCGGAAGATGTAGAATCGTCGAAACCGCAGGTCGCCGGATTTGTCGTGAGGGAGTACAGCAAGTTCTACAGCAACTACCGGGCCTCGGAAAGCCTCGGCGATTACCTGAAACGCAACGACAAGGTCGGCATCGAAGGGATAGACACGCGAAAACTTACGAGAATAATAAGAGACTCCGGCGCGATGAATGCCGTGATCTCGACGACCGACCTTGACGACGCTTCGCTCGTGAAGAAGGCAAAGGCATTCCCATCGATGTCCGGCCTCGACCTGGCAAAGGTCGTTACTACGAAGGCGGCATACAGATTCTCCAAAAACGGGAAATCGGATTTCAAATATCGCGTCGTCGCCTACGATTACGGCATCAAGACGAATATACTCCGAAAATTGTACGAGCGCGGATGCGACGTGACGGTTGTCCCTGCAAGTCTCCCGGCCGACGAAGTTCTGAAGCTGAACCCGGACGGCGTCTTTCTATCGAACGGGCCCGGCGATCCGGCCGCCGTATCTTACGCAATCGAGAGCGTGCGTCAACTCATCGGCAGGAAGCCGATTTTCGGGATCTGCCTTGGACATCAAATTCTCGCACTCGCCGCAGGCGGAAAAACGTTCAAGATGAAATTCGGCCACCGCGGGGCGAACCATCCGGTAAAACATCTCGAAAACGAAACGGTCGAAGTGACTTCACATAACCACGGTTTCGCCGTCGACCCCGACAGTCTCCCGTCCGACTACGAGATAACCCATATAGACCTCAACGACAACATACTCGAAGGCTTCAGGCATAAGACTCTTCCTGTATTCTGCGTACAGTATCACCCCGAAGCGTCACCCGGCCCGCACGACAGCGATTACCTTTTCGACGATTTCATCAAGGCGATGGAAGACGTAAAGGTGGAGGCAAGGTGACAACAGCAGTTCTGACATCGGCATTCGCGCGTTTCATTCACGCCGTCAGGGATTTTCTCAAAGGAGTATTCTCAGACCACAGCAAAGGTCCGCGGTGCTGCTAGTGCTCATCCAACTATCATTTGCTAATCCCGTCAATCAAAATTTGGCGAGGTGCTCATTCCAACAATTATTTTAGCCGCACATTGTTCGCTAAAATTAGTTGGAATGGCACTAGGACCGCGATCTTAAATCCCCTCCAGGCGCCCAGGCTCCCCGCAATTACCACGCTCGCTTAAATCAATCCGAAACAATGGCTCATAGCGGACACAGTTTAGTAGGAGTCCTTTTGTAGCCGACATAGAACTTTATAAAAGAATATCGAAATTAAGCAGGCATCGTCTCGCCTTCG
>JAJYJD010000213.1 GCA_021789755.1 Bacteroidota bacterium | reverse complement strand
CAACAGGCTTCTGGTCGTGGACAAGGAAAATGGCGGCAAGGCGGACGCCCTGAATGCCGGCATCAACGCGGCAAGATATCCGCTGGTCTGCTGCATCGATGCTGATTCGCTTCTCGAGTCCGACGCCCTGCTCAGGGTTGTCAAACCTTTTCTCGAACATCCGAAAGAGATGGTCGCAACGGGCGGAATCGTCAGAATTGTCAACGGCTGCGAAGTAGACAGAGGACATGTGCGCGAAATCCGCCTGTCGAAGAAGTGGATCCCCGTGTTCCAGGTCGTCGAATACCTGCGTGCATTTCTCTCGGGCCGGATGGGATGGACCGGACTCAATGCTCTCCTCGTGATATCGGGTGCGTTCGGCCTTTTCAAAAGGAGCGCAGTTATCGAAGCAGGGGGTTACAACACGAACACCGTCGGAGAAGATATGGAACTGGTTGTGCGCCTTCACAAACTCATGCGACGAGAAAAGAAAGACTACATGGTTGCATTTGTTCCCGATCCGGTCTGCTGGACCGAAGCCCCGTCGTCTCTGAAGGTACTCGCGCGACAGAGGAACAGATGGCACCGTGGACTCATCGAAACGCTCAAAATGCACAAGGACATGTTGTTTAGATCGGAATATGGTTCCGTGGGACTGGTTGCGCTTCCGTATTTTCTGCTTTTCGAGCTTGCGGGTCCTGTCGTCGAAGCGACGGGCGTCGTGTTCGTGTTGTTCTCCTTCGCGCTCGGAGGAGTCGATGTCACGTTCTTTCTCGTATTCCTTCTCCTCGCAATAGTCTATGGAATTTTTCTCTCGGTCGGGGCAGTGCTCCTTGAAGAGTACTCTTTCCACAGATATCCGAAACCCGGCGATTTAATGAAGCTCCTGCTTTTCGGAGTCCTGGAGAATTTCGGTTACCGGCAGTTGACTGCCTGGTGGAGGGTAAAAGCCACCTGGGATTACCTCCGCGGAGTAAAGAGTTGGGGGGCGATGTCCCGCGTCGGTTTTGGAAAGAAAGCGCCATGACCGATTGCTTTTCAGCCGTACGACAAATATATTTTTGACGTGATTGACGCAGTACCTGAAGTTCCTACGCGAGAGGAGGCGCTATCGCTGCTTCACGAGTATACCAGGACGGACAGCCTGAGAAAACATGCCCTTGCCGTTGAAGCAGTTATGCGTGCCTACGCGAGGAAATTTGGGGAAGATGAAAACCTTTACGGCCTCACCGGCCTCCTCCATGACTTCGATTACGAAATGTATCCCAATTCAGATCAACATCCCTACGCAGGGAACAAGATACTGGCTGAAAAAGGATACCCCGACTCCGTTCGACAGGCTATCATGGGTCATGCTCCCTACACCAAAGTCCCGAGAGAGACAAAAATGGCAAAATGCCTCTTCGCCTGCGACGAGCTTTCCGGTTTCATTATCGCCATTGCTCTGGTGCGTCCTACAAGACTCGAAGGGATGGAAGTCGCGTCCGTCAAGAAGAAGTTGAAGGATAAGGCGTTTGCCCGCAGCGTCAGCCGTGAGGATATTGCCAATGGCATGGCAGAACTCGGCATTCCAGAAAGCGAACACATTTCTTTTGTAATAAAAGCACTTCAGGATAACGCTCAAAATCTGGGATTGAGTTAATGCCAAAAATTACAGCGATTGTGAACGACCTTATTTTCATGACAAAGATCCGGAATACAGCGGAGTATTTCGGTCTGCCGGTTGCATTCGTCGGAAACGAGCTGCAGCTCGATCATTACTTGAAGGATTGCGAGCTCCTTCTGATCGACATCGAGAACGAATTTATTGACTCGCTGAGTCTCATCGAACGGCTGAAGAATAATCCGGAAACCTCTTCTATCAAGTTGATCGGCTACATGTCGCACGTGAATACGCCGCTCCGAGCTCAGGCTCTCGCGGCAGGCTGCGACGGCGTGCTTTCGAGATTCGAATTCAATTCGAGTGTAAGAGAAATTCTCCAGGCCGCGTGCTGTTAGCATCAGCCGACCTCCCGTTGTTCTCTTTTCCGTCAACCTTTCCGACACTCCATTAATGAATAGCGCTCCCTCGCTGTCTCTAATTGTCGCTGTCTACAACAGGGCCGACGTCCTCCGCATGGTCCTTGCGGCTATCGAAAGGCAGTCGTTCCGCGACTTCGAAGTGGTAATTGCCGATGACGGTTCGGGTCCGGCCGTCCGGCAGGCCGTCAACGAAGCGAAAAGTCTCTTTAATTATCCGATCAGCCACCTCTGGCACGAAGACTTGGGTTGGCGCAAAAATACGATGCTCAACAATGCCATTCGTGCATCGGAGACTTCATATCTGGTCTTCATCGACGGGGATTGCCTGCCGGGGAGGAATTTTCTGGCGGACCACTGGTGCGAGCGTGAGGAGGGAAAGGTGCTGCTCGGCAGACGAGTTGAGATGAGCGAACGCTGGGCAAACGGATTGACGTTGGAAAAAGTTAAGAATGGGAATTTCGATCGGATCGGAATTCATGAACTACTGGATGGCGCCCGCGGTAAGGCGCTGAGGCTTGAAGACGGACTGAGGATCGGAAACAGGTCCTTGCGCAAGGTGTCGTTTCGAAAAGCCGACAGAATTCTTGGAAGCAATTTCTCACTGCATAAAAAGGACATCGTTGCGATTAACGGATTCGACGAAGAGTACGATGGTCCCGGACAGGGAGAGGACTCCGACATCCAATACCGGCTTTCACTCGTCGGAGTTACGGGCAAGTCGCTCCGCAATCTTGCTATCCAGTACCATGTGTTTCACGCAAGAACTCAGCCGTCCGAAAAATCGTTAAGGAGATTTGAAGAAGTGGTGAAATCGCGCGAGCCTGTTTGCAGAGCCGGATTGGAGCGAATAAAGGGCTGACTGTGTTATGAACTTGCGTGCGGTAAGGCAAAAACAAAACCATCAGAAACATACGGAGCAGGTAATACATGTTCGAGAAGAAGAGCATTTCAGATACAGAAATTACGGTGACCGAGCTGAAGGAGAGGCTCGACAGCGGAGAGGAACTATTCATTCTCGATGTTCGGGAGGAAGGCGAGTATAAGTTCTGCAATATCGGAGGCTATCTATTACCGCTGCGGGAGCTTCCGAATCGGCTGAGCGAGCTTGATCGCGGTCGGGAGATAATAGTTATGTGTCACTCAGGCGTGCGCAGCGCAAGGGCGGTCCAATTCCTCCGTCGGGCCGGGTTTGGCCGCGTGAAGAACCTTTCCGGCGGCATCGACAGGTGGGCGAAGGAAATTGACCCCGCCATGCCGAAATATTGATCTACTTCCTGCCGGTTCCGGCAGGTGGTATTCCTCAGTTACTTAAGCTATTTTCATTTGTGAATCGATTGGATACCGAATGAAAATAGTGTTCATGGGCACTCCGGAATTTGCGGTGCCTTCCCTCAAGGCGATAGTTGAAGCGGGTGTCGAAGTCGCCGCCGTCGTGACGAATCGGGATGAGCCGCAGGGAAGAGGGCTAAAGGTCCTCCCGCCGCCCGTGAAGGTTGCGGCGGCCGAGCTGGGGTTGCACATTATTCAGACGGGAACCGTGAAGGATGCGGCTTTTGCAGACACAGTACGCAATATCGCTCCGGATCTGATTGTCGTAGTCGCATTCAGAATATTGCCGAAGGAGATATTCACGATACCGAAGTTGGGTACCTTTAATCTCCATGCCTCCCTCCTCCCCCGTTACAGGGGAGCGGCACCGATCAACTGGGCGATTGTCAACGGCGAAAAAGAGACAGGAGTCACGACGTTTTTCCTCGACGAGAAAGTCGATACGGGAAGGATCATCCTGCGGAAAAAAACCGGGATTGGTGATGACGAGACCGCCGGAGAATTATCCGGTCGCCTCTCGATTCTGGGGGCTGAGGCGGTTGTCGAAACGTTGAATCTTATCGGAAACGGGAAAGTGGTTCTAGCAGAACAGGATGCCTCGTTGGCGACAAGAGCTCCCAAAATATCTAAGGAAGACTGCTTGATCGACTGGTCTCGGCCAGCGACGCATGTTCATAATTTCATACGGGGTTTTTCACCGGAGCCGGGGGCATTCGGTTTCCTGAAAGGCAAGACGATCAAGATTTTCCGTTCAAGCCCGACAGACATCCGGGCAGTCGGACAGCCAGGCCAGGTGGCCGTAGACGGGGGAAAGCTGTACGTGTCGTGCGCGGATAAACTTCTGGAAGTTGTCGAGTTGCAATTGGAAGGTAAGAAGAAACTACTCTCTCAGGACTTTGTCAGGGGCGCCCGAATAGAGTCGGGTGCAAAATTAGAGAGCAGAAGAAGCTAGTTAACTGGCTTTATCTTTCGTTGGAGGTTTATCGGGTTTGGCCTTAGGCGTCGCGGGTTCAGGCTTCTTAGTAGAGGTACTTCCGTTGCTGCCGGAAGTTGTGGCCGGCGATGAGTTCGATTTCTTATAATCAGTCAGGTAGAATCCCGATCCTTTGAAGATCAGGCCGGCGCCTGGGCCGATCAGGCGCTGTACACTGCCATTGCACCTGGGACAGGTCGTAAGAGGGTCTTCGTTCATCGATTGCAGTTCCTCAAAAACGTAGCCGCATTTGTCGCACTTATACTCGTACGTGGGCATCGTCAATACTCCATTTCCACTTTTTCGATGGTCGAAATTTAAGTAACCGGCCATGAATTTTCAATCTGTACTTGCTTGACCGCGGATCGCTTCACTTCCTTCCGCTCGGTTTGATGACAATTCTTCTCGAAAGATTCCCAAACTCGCCTCGTCGAGCCTTGTAAAAGAGGGCCGGTGCACTTATATTATACCCTGATCGCGGGGTGGAGCAGCTGGTAGCTCGTCGGGCTCATAACCCGAAGGTCGAAGGTTCGAATCCTTCCCCCGCTACTACGAAGTCCGTCTGTACGAAATGCAGACGGACTTTTTTCGTTTTTCGATTCTCCCCGCCAAGATATTGCATTTCCTCCTTCACATCGATAATTTCAAGCAATTAACCGATCGGGCACCGAGTGGACAAGGCATTCCAGAGCGTCAAGAAGTTGGTAGAAGACTTCAGGGCAAACGAGCGTAATTACCTCTCACCGACATACCAGGAATCTCACGTCCGACAGGACTTCGTAGATAAATTTTTCACCGCGCTCGGCTGGGACGTAACACACGAACGGCAGAAGAATCCGCATGAGCACGAAGTCCAGATCGAGAACCCCGTTCAGATCGGCGCAACGCAGCAGAGAGCCGACTACGCATTCTTCCTCGCTCCAAACTTCCGCGACCCGAAGTTTTACGTCGAAGCGAAGAAGCCCGCGCGGCAGCTAAAGAATCCCGACTTCTTTTACCAAACCATGCGCTATGGATGGAACGGGAATACTCCCATCGCAATCCTCACAGACTTTGAAGAGTTCTACGTTATCGACTGCAGGGCGAAGCCGACAATCAAGGATGCGCTCAACGGTGAAATAAAATCGTTCCATTATACCGACTATGCCGACGAAGAGAAGTTCAAATGGATATACTGGCTCTTCTCGCACGAGGCAGTCGCAGGCGGGTCAATAGAAAAGTATCTTGCCACGCTCAAGAAACAAAAGGGAAAAGCTGTCCGCGGAGTCGGTGCGCCAGTCGATGAAGTCTTCCTTGCCGAGCTTGACGGCTACCGCGAGAGCCTCGCGAAGGGTTTCAAAAAGTCTAATCAGGATTTGGACGGCGAAGAGCTGACCGAAGCCGTACAGCGGACGATTGACAGGTTAGTGTTCATAAGGTTCCTCGAAGACAAGCTGATCGAGGAAAAAGAAATCGCAAACCTTATCGACCGGCAGATGGCTTGGGAGCTTTTTGTCGGCTACTGCAAGAAGCTTGAGCCGAAATACAACGGCCTGATCTTCAAGCCACATCGCATCGACAGAGAGGATTTCGACCCTCCCGACGAGGAAATCTTCAAAGAGATATGCGAAGGTCTCGCAGGGCGCGAATCGCCTTACAACTTCGCGCAGATCCCGATCTCGATATTGGGAAGCATTTACGAGCGCTTCTTAGGCAAGGTGGTACATGCGACGGACAAGCGTGTAAAGGTCGAGGAGAAACCCGAAGTCAGGAAAGCAGGCGGAGTCTATTACACTCCCGATTACATCGTCAGGTATATCGTCAAAGAGACGGTCGGGAAGCTGATAGAAGGGAAGACTCCAGAAGAGATTTCCAAGATGGCATTTGCCGACATCGCCTGCGGTTCAGGTTCGTTCCTCATCGAAGTCTATGACCTGCTACTCAAAT